>JALZOM010000200.1 GCA_030913945.1 Actinomycetota bacterium | reverse complement strand
CCCTTCTCGCGTCCGGCTGCAAGTTTGCATCTCGCTTCCGTTGCGTATCGGTTTCTCGCCTAGCGGCTCTTGGCCCTCTTCTCCAGATCCCGCACAAGAGGCCGCAGGTCTTCCGGCAGCTCCGCTTCGCCCAGACACACGTCAACGGTTCGCTCTCCCTGCTCGATCCGCAATTCGTACACGAACCGATCAGGCGCACCTGCACCCGAGGGTTGCTGGGACATCTGCTCGAGATCGAGTTGCTCGACCATGTCCCGCACGGTCTGCCCCTCGTCCTCCGGCAGATCGTCGACGTCGACGCACGTGGTTAGCTGCATCCCTGTAACTCCTCCGGAGCGCTTGAAGTCGATCTTGAGCCGCTGCTCGGGCAAGAAGCCCTTCCTCTCTTAGATATGGATGCCGACGCTCTCCCAGCCGTGCGTGACGGCTTTTATCTCGTCGCCGCCGGGGCCGTAGAGCGCTGATGTCGCCGTCACCGTAGCGCGTGCGAAGGCCCGGAATCGTGCGTTCGGCCGGAGCTGTGGATCGCGCAAGGCTTCGTACCAGATGCGTCCGGCCCGTTCCCAGGCGTAGCTTCCGAGAGCGGTCGCCGCGAGATAGAAGGCGTGATTCGGGATCCCCGAATTGATGTGGACGCCGCCGTTGTCGGAGAGCGTGTTGACGAAGTCGTCCATGTGCCCAGGCTGCGGATCCTTTCCGAGGACGTCATCGTCGTACGCCGTTCCGGGGGCGCTCATGGATCGAAGGGCGACGCCATCTACCTCAGGGCCCAATAGCTCGGCTCCGATCAGCCAGTCGGCTTCTTCCGCGGTCTGACCGAGCTTCTTCTGTTTGACCAACGACCCGAAGACGTCGGACATCGATTCGTTGAGGGCGCCCGGCTCCCGCCAGTAGATGAGACCGGCCTCGTCCTCGGTTACCCCGTGGGCGAGCTCGTGGCCGATGACATCGAGTGAGGACGTGAAGCGGTTGAACAATTCGCCGTCGCCGTCGCCGAAGACCATCTGAACGCCGTTCCAGAAAGCGTTGCCGTAGTCCTCTCCGAAATGCACGGTTGCCTCGAGTGGCATCCCATCGTCGTCTATGGAGTCGCGCTCGAACGTCTCCCAGAAGAAGTCGTAGGTGGCACCGAGCCCGTCGTAGGCCTCGTCCACCGCAACGTCCCCGCCTGAATCCGTACCCTCGGGTCGCACAACGACACCGGGCAGCGTCTCACTGTTCTGGGCGTCGTAGATGGTCCGGCGCTTGTTGCCGCAGGTCTGCTCGAGAGTGCCCGAGGTTGGAGCACCTCTCCTGATGACGACCCGAAGCTCCGCCATGTGCAGCCGCGCCGTTCGAAGGGAGTGGTCGCGCGATAGGGTCCTTAGGGCGCGGTCACGCTGTCTCTCGTTCCCGTTGCGTGCGATCCGGTCGAGAATGATCGGCGGCACGATGCAGTAGAGCGGATTGCGACAATGGTTACACATGTTCCCTCTCTTCCCTCAGCTGACGTCTACGCTCACGGTCTCGGGCTCTGTCTTCGCTCTTCCGTTGGACGGCATGCGACGCGGCTTGAGCCACTTGTGCTTCTTCCACTCACGTATGTGCCAGAGGTTCACCTCACCTTCGAGAGCTCTTCGGAGTCCCTCGATCGCGCTGGGCTCGGATAGGTCCTTGTTCAGGACCCGTAAGAAGAGGTCGTAGAACGCCCGATCGTGGCGGCGACCCGCTTCGCACGCGTCGATGAGGTCTGTCGCGGTACGAATCCCGATCCGGCGAAGTTTCGCCCGATCGGTCTCAACGCCTTCAACCCCGCCGCCGACCCGGAGATAAAGGAAGGCCTGGTCGATCCAGTCGGCGATCCGCCCGACCGGCATCCGGGTGTAGAGCATCAAGTCGACGAGGTTCGCCGTCGTCAGGTTCTGCATGTCCTCGATGCCTTCTTCCATGAATCGCGCTTGGCACCAGATGTTCAGCCCGTCCAGGTCACGAAGCGGATAACGTTCATCCATCGTCTCGTCGCTCCGGACGAAGCTCGATAGTTGGTGGCGGAGCAACCGGAATCCCATCTCGGGGAAGAAACCCAGGAAGAAGGCGAAGGCGAGCTCCATCTCCTCCGCAGCTCCCGTCCACGCCCAGATCGGATGGATCGCAACGATCAACGCGGCAACCAGGATGACGCGGGCGATAGCGCTGACGTAAGCGTGATTTCGTAGATCCATCTGGAAGTAGCGACGAACCATGTTCTGAAGGATGAATGCGTAGGCGCCGAGAAAACCGAAACGGAGTGCTTCCTGAGGGAGCTCGGGAAGACCGGAGAGTGGAAGCGTCACGAAGATGTTCAGATCGCGGGCGAGCTCCGGCTGCACGACGATCGTCCACCCGACGGTGAAAAGAGCCGTCGCGAAGATGATGGGGGAGAATGCATCTGCGCCGATGCGCTCTGACAGTTTCCGATCCTTGCCGATCCGATGGTTGTCATCGCGCCTGCGGCGGCGCCGCGATTCTGGGACGGTGCCACGACCGTAGGCAGCCTCGAATTTCTTGAGATAGATATTCCTCGCCACGGCTTCGTCGCCGATGTCCTTGGGAACGACCTCGTCCCACTCACTCCAGTAGGTGGAGCTCGGTGGAGGCTTTGGAAGGTTCGTCGTGTCATCGATCCGAAGGCGATAGAGATTCAGGACGTATTCGTCGTAGAGACCGGTGCCCTTGACGGAAATGAACTGCAGGAAGAGCCATCCCGGAAGCACGGAAAGAAACAGGACCAGGAAGATCTTGAGGAGGAATATCTGGTCCCCCCGATCGAGCAGCGTCGTCGATACGATGGTAAGAGCGACCACGAGCAACAACACGAGCAGGCGGAACGTACGTGAAAGCGACCGAGCCCAACGTTGTCTCTTGGTTAGCCGGTCGACCTCGTCGGTGTCATCCGACCCCCGGTGATCGTCGATCGCGAAACGTCGGTTCTTCGCAGTCCCAGAATTTAGGCTCACGTCGACCCACCCCCACCTTTTTCCATGACTCCACCTAAATACTGAGAACGGGGCGTGTCACTCCCCGAACTGAGTCGGTTCCTCATCCCGCGCGGGGGAGAGGGAAGCGGACTTTTCTGCACGAGCCGGTCGTAACCGTCCGATAGGGCGAGAGTCTTTTCCGTCGCATTGCTCACGCGCGCCTCAACGGCGACCTCACCGGGGTCCTTCCGCCCAGATCGAACGCGTAGGTTTCTTTGAGCGCGGTCTGACCGCTGTTGGTCCACACCAGCAACCGGTCGCCGTCCGTCCGAACCTTGACGATCCCGAACGCGGCGCGGCTGAATGCGAAGAACGAGGGCTCGGCCTCCGGATCCACCATCGCGGCGCCGTCTTTCACCACCGCAACCCCCTGTTCCAGTTCGTGGAACTCGGGTCGTACCCATCCCTCCGTTTCGAAGAAGGCAACCATCTCGGTGACGAAGATCAGCGGTTGTTCGAGCCCGGGTCTCGAGTATTTTCCTAGAGACCCGACCAGAGTGGCGCGGGGGTGGATGTACTCCTGCTGCGCGTTCTCGTCTCCTGACGAGACGACCGAAACGACCGGGGCGACTGCTCGTAGCAGCGGCACGGAGAAGTCGGCGGACCCGTGATGGGGCGCTTTGAAAACCTCCGCACGCAGGCTGGTCCGCCCCTCGTTGTGCCGCTCGGTGAGCGTCTCGCCGGCCTGCTCGTTCAGATCACCCGTGAAGAGGAATCGGGCTCGACCGTAGGTCACCTTTAACACGACGGAGTGCCCGTTGATCGTGTGGGATGCGGAGTTGCCCGTGAACCTGTCGGGCCGAACGGGCTGACCGCCAAACTCTTCGTCGGTTTTCGGTGTTCCCAGGAATGGAAGGCCCGGCGCGCCATCCACAGAGACGGGGATCGGCCCTAGAACGTTCACATCGAGGTCGTCCTCGCCCAGGAAGTCGAAGGCATCGTCGTTGCCCATCTCGAGGCGCTGCATCTTCACCGGCCCCCGTTGGCCGTAGGCGAGAAGAGCCTGCTTCCACTCTCGGAAGGGCTCGTTCATCTCTTCGTCCGGAACCGCGATCAGATCGTCCACGAGCTCCGTTATCACTGGGCGACCGTCGATCATGGTCGTGGCGCCGAGCATCTCCGTCTCTTTGACCGAGTGGCCGTCGATCTTCGAAGGGCGCTTGACCAGCCCGTTGTGGAACACGCGTTCTGGTTGGATGAAGAGCCGCTTGTAACTCGTGGTGCCGGCCTCCGACGCGTGTATCTCCGTCAGCCCGCGGAAGTGGTCAGCGTCGCCATGAGTGACGACGATCGCGTCGATACGCCTTGGTTTGTCGAGAGAGGTGCTTCGGAAACGACCGGCTAGGTAGCGCGCGAACAGTTGATTGACTCCGCCGTCGATCAGGACCACCTTGCCGCTGGGGGTTTCGACCACGGCTCCGTCGCCCTGCTGAACGTCCACGAAGTCCACCTTCAGCACTCGCGATGCCGCGGTCTCGACGACACAGTCCGCGGGAGCGAGATCGCTCGCTGCAGGTGGCTCGATGAACCCGTCAAGGAAAGTCCACTTGACGCTTCCGTCCGCCTGCTCCTCGAATCCCGCGGTTTTGATGCGCACGTGGGCATCGGTGATCTCTGCGACCTGAACCGGGTCACCCCAGGCGACCGTGCTCAGATAGCGGCGGTCACCGTTCGCGTCGCGCGCCCAAACCTTGGCGAGGTCCACGTTGAGGACGTGCGTGGCCATGGCTGCCTATCTCACGCCTGGCGACGCCTGCCGCTCTACCTCCGCGATGAGCGGTTGAGCGGTTGTGAGCGACTCTTTCTCCTCATCGAGGATCGCGGCGAAGGCACGCCTGCACCAGATCTCGAAGTCGGGATGATCGCGCGTCAGGAGGATCGAGATCATCCTCTCCGCCGAGTCCAGACGTCCCCACAGGTAGTCGTTCTCCCGGTGCGATCGCTCGAAGAAGGCCGCGAAGTGGTGGAGGCCGACGCCCTTGAGTTTCTCTCCCTCGTCCGGCACGTCGAGGAGGCGGGCATCGCGGGGACTCATGCGCATCACCTCCACGAAGTCTCGTTCACCAGCCTCCGTTAGAGCCTGGACTGGGAACAGCAGAACGTCCCAGAAGGGGAAACCCAGGTAACGGACGAGCAGGTCCCGGCGGATCTCGGCCCCCCATCCGCTCGTGAGTTTGAGCAGGTCCGAGTAGAGGTTCGAGCTGAAGCCCTCCAGAGCCTTGCTGAGATAGGTGCGTGTGCCCTCGGACATGCGGTCGAGGTCCGCCATGTGTTTCTCCACGAAAGCATCGGGGTCGAAACCGGGTGCCTCGTGGAATCGTTTGAGAGCCTCCTGCCCGAAGCATGTTTGGATGTCGCCGCCGAGCTCGTCGTCGCCATCGGCAGCCTTGTTCAGGTGCTCCACCGCTTCGTAGAGGCGCGCCTTCGCCGCATCGAGCTGCTCTCGTTCAGGGAATCCCGGCTTGCCCGCCCCCCGATACCACCAGCTCAGGGCGGAGATAACGAAAGCCAGTCTCCGGCGACCGTAGTCAAGGTCGAAGTCTTTGAGGAAGTCGATCTGCGCCTTCGAAGGAACGGTGACCTTCTCGAAGAGGTTTCTCTTGGCGGCCCACGTCCTGAACACGGCGCGCACGAAATACGCTTGATTGCATTCGATCGGATAATCACAAAGGGAGCATGTCGTCGATGAGTAGCGGTCGACGACGGAACCGATCTTCGTGCGTATGTATGTGGCGTACGAGAATCCTGCGTCGGCCTTGGCCTCTTCGTTCATCTGGGTGGCCCAAGACGCGAGCTCGGACGCTTCCGGTGCGCGCGGCAGCTCGTTCAGGTCGCCGAGCACCTTGGTGACCCGATCGGAGATGTCATCGAAACTCGTCACGATGATGTCCTGTACGCGGCGAACCTTCTCGTTGAGAGATGCCAGTTCGATCAGGTCATCGAGGATGGGTTCCTTCTTCGGGATACCCGACACGGACCCCAGGATCGTCCCGATGGGCTTCGGCTCCGGCCCGGGATCCGGCCCTCCTCCCGGCCCACCTGGGTCGGGTTCGAGGTAGATGAGCCTGCGGTCGACCTCGCTTGCGGCGGGTCGTTCGCGGATGGCCCGGACGACGAGTCCGAAGGGACTGTTATCGAGCACGCCACCGTCCACGAAGTAGGTGTTCTCTACGTCGGCTTCCGCCAGGTCGTAGGCGCGAAAGGCGGTTCGTCGGAAGTCGTCCAGTTTCACCCCCTCCTTCTTCAGGTAGCCCTCGAAACCAGCGATGCTCACGGGGGGGAAAGCGCCCGGGAAACAGGACGTGGTACGAGCGGCGAAGGCCAGGGCGGGGTTGTACTTCTCGGAGAAATCATCCGCATCAGCCGAGTACTTGAACTGCAGAACATGCTTGTGTCTCTTGTCGCGGATGATCTTGGGATCTTCCAGCGACAGTTCCCGGGCGTAACCGTAGAAGTCGGTGACTGTTACGAACAGTTGAAGCTCATGGTGATCCGGAACGAGAGATCCGTCCGCACCGTTCGGTGACTCCATCCCCTGAAGCGCTTGGTACAGCCACAACGCCATGTCGTTTCCGCGCAATGGCGTCCGCTTCGTGATCCGCGAGAGCAGGTAGGGGACCTTCAGGACCTTCGGTAGCCACGATGGTGCGTCGATGAGCTGTCCGATGTCTCCCCGGTCGAACCACAGGTCTCTCAGCGCGTCTTGTGACAGGTCGTGTGCGAGAGCCTTGGCGAGATAGATCCCATTGATGCCACCGGCGGAGGTGCCGGCGATGATGTCGATGACCACGCGGGTCCCGACGTTGTTCGGATCCTTTTCGGCCATGTCGCGAAGCAGGTCGCGATAGACGCACTCGGTCGGGGCGGTCGGTTCTTCGCCTCTCTCGTGCGCAACGGACCCGCGCACCAGTCGATTCAGCTCCTTGGTCTGCCCGTGCATGTAGATCGCCAGCGACACGCCCCCATAACAGACGAGGGCCAACCGCAACTCGCGAATGGGACCGGGGGCCGCGCGATCCAGACGAATGGTTTCCGACGAGACAGTCGTGTCGGTCAAGCGCCCACCCCCAGATTTGGAATTTCCTCTCTGGGTATTCATGGGACCGCTTGCCGGACGGGTTGTGTATCACCCGCGCGAGTCGACTTGCTTACCCCTACGAGTGAGGCGGTCCCGTTTCCTTCCAGAACGTCCCAGATGCCGTTCATGGTCCAGCGAGGCTGGATCGTTCCAGACGAGAAAGCCACAATCTGCCCGAAATAGGCCGAACCCCCTTGCCAAGGACTTGTTGGACGTGGCAAAGTCAGAACCTTCCATTCCCGTAATTTGGGTATCCGGCTCGGATCTAGGGGGGACTTGACTTGAAAAGATGGCTGGTCGTTCTGCTTCTGCTCTTCCCACTCACGCTGAGCGGCTTCGCTCAAGGAGCGCCTCGTGGCGCTCAGGCGAGCACGCTCCAGATGTACGAAGCGACTGTGACGCCGGAACAAGCCGCTCAGCTGGCGGCCGATGGTTACGACATCATCGACCAGAAGGCCGCTCCGAAGGGCATGGTGCGGGTCACGCTCGTCCTTACTCGCGCCGCTGCCTACGAGCTTCGCAAGGATGGGATCAAGATCACCGTCTTTCGCAACGAGGATGGCCTCACCGCCACCCAGCTTGCCGCGAAGCAGGAAGCCGGTGGATACAAGGTGTGGCGTTCGTGGGATGAGCCGGGAGGCATCGAGGATGAGATCCTTAGCGTTGCCGATCGTCACCCGAACATCGTCAAGCTAGTCGACCTCGGCGATACGCACCAGGGGCGGGACATCCTCGCCCTCAAGGTGACGAAGAACGCGAACACCACGCCGGACGGCACGCGCCCGGCCGTTCTCTACTCGTCGGCCCAGCACGCACGAGAGTGGATCAGCGTCGAGACCAACCGCCGCCTGATGCACTACTTCGTCGACAACTATGGGCAGAAGCCACTACCGACGAGGCTCGTGAACACCAGAGAATTGTGGTTCGTTCTAGTGGCGAACCCCGACGGGTACGAGTACACGTTCGACGTCGACCGTCTGTGGCGCAAGAATCTACGAGACAACAACGGCGATGGACAGATCACGAACGTCGACGGGGTCGACCCGAACCGGAACTTCGACGAGCACTGGCGTTACGACGAAGAAGGTTCTTCGTCTGCGTTCTCGAGCGAGACGTACCGCGGTCCCTCGCCGGCATCCGAGCCCGAGACCCAGGCGATGCAAGGACTTCTCCAGTCGCCGGGACGGAACCCGCTCGGGAAGCGCTTCGCCTTCCAGGTGAACTATCATTCCTATGGCGAGTTGCTCCTGTACAGCTTCGGCTGGCAGGTTCAGACGACCTCCACGGACGACCCGATCTTCCTGGCGCTCTCGGGTGAGAACCCCGGCGGCGCGGCGATCCCCGGGTTCGACCCGGGCCCGGGTGCCGACCTTTACACCACAAACGGCGAGACCACCGACTACTCCCATGCCAGGGCGGGGACCCTGGCATGGACGCCCGAGCTAAGTGAGGGCCAGGTCGGAAACGGTTTCGTCTTCCCGGACAACGAAGGGCTCGTGAACGACGAGTTCGTGAAGAACCGTGCGTTCGCGATCGACGTGGCCGAGTCGGCGGATAACCCGGCGCAGCCGGATTCGAGCCTCGGCAACAAGATACAGCCGTTCTACCCAGACACCTTTGCGACTTCGTACGGGAGTCCGCAGACGGTTCAAACGTCGGCTCTTCGCGATCTGAACCAGGATGGAAGTTCGAACGATCCAGTGTCTCTCAAGTACAGGATCAACGGTGGTTCCACCCAGACGTCGGCGACGACGGAGTGGAATGGTGGCGAGCGCTACGGCGATGCCGGTGACGTTTACTATCGAAAGGTCCGTGGTCAGGTCACGGGAGCGCATGAAGGCGATCAGGTAACCGTGTGGTTCGCCGGAGGAGGCAAGAGCAGCGAGGCGTTCACGTACGCGCTCGAGTCGGACTCAGATTCGCAGGTACTCGTGCTGGCGGCCGAGGACTACACGGGACTGTCGCCCCAGACGGGAGGCACTTCGCCCACGTACCTCGACTATTACCTGGACGCACTTGAGGCGAATGGGATCACGGCTGATGTCTACGACGTGGATGCCCAGGACCGCACCGCGCCGGATCCGCTTGGTGTTCTCGGTCACTACGAAGCTGTCGTCTGGTACACGGGTGACGACGTGATCACCCGCAGCCTGGGCATGAAGCCCGGCACGGCAGATCCTCTCGCGCTGGACGAATTGCTTTCCGTCCGGGATTTCCTCAACGAGGACGGGAGCGATGGCGCGAAGAGCGGCGGCGTTTTGTACACCGGCAAGTACGCTGGGATGCAGTACGCGCAGGGTTACGAGTACAACCCGATCGACGACAACCCGTGCAGCACGAACACCACGTCAGACCTCTGCGTGCCGCTATCCGATGACTTCCTGCAGTACTACCTGGGTGCGTACCGTTACAACGACGATGCCGGAACCGCCGAGGACGGGAACCCGTTCGAGGTGGACGGGATCGACACGCCGTACACGGGTCTGAGCTGGGACTTCAATGGTCCGAATAGTGCGGACAACCAGGATCACACCGCCTCGTTCTTGACCACCAGCGGGATCCTCAACCCCGACTTCTACTCGGGTCCGTTCGACGAGGAGTCGGACAACTGGGCATCGTCCGAGTGGGACAGGGACGGCGGGAACCCTTACGAGCCGAATACGGGCGCCTTCTACATGTTCTCGCAGCAGGCCGATGTCTCCTACAAGCGGCTTTCGAGGACGATCAACGTCCCGGCGGGCGGAGGCAACCTGTCCTTCCAGACGTCCTACGACACCGAGCCCGCGTGGGACTTCCTGTTCGTCGAGGCGCACACCGATGAACAGGACTGGACCACGTTGCCCGATCTCAACGGGCACACTTCGCAGAGCACCGGCGACAGCTGCCCAGAAGGATGGAGAGAGATCCATCCGTTCCTCGACCATTACCAGAGTGCGAGTTGCTCGCCGACCGGAACCACGGGTGAGTGGAACGCGGCCTCGGGTAACTCCGCCGGCTGGCAGGAGTGGGAGGTCGACCTGTCGGACTTCGCCGGCCAGGAGATCGAGCTTTCCATCAGCTACGTCAGCGACTGGTCGGTTCAGGGCCTCGGCGTGTTCGTCGATGACATCGTCGGACCCGGCGGACAGGGATCCACCTCGTTCGAATCGGGGATGGACGGCTGGACCGTTAGCGGGTCGCCCCCGGGCAGCGACCCGAATCCCAACGACTGGATCCGGACCACCGGGGAGGCGGTCGGGTACGAAGAGGGAGCCACGATCACGACGCCCGAGTCGATCTACATGGGCTTCGGTTTCGAGGGCATCTCGAGCACTGCAAAGCGCAACGCCGTGATGGGCAGGTCGATGGATCACCTGCTTCCGTAAACGCGGCAAGATCGCACAAAGGGGGGCGGCCTGCAACCGGGCCGCCCCCCTGGCCTTTGTGTCGTCCGCGGCTCAGGCCGGCTGGGGCTGCTGCGGCAGGTTCGCCAGCGCGGCCTGCAGCTCCTCCTCGGCCAGCGCGACATCGCCTAACTTGCCCGACAGGTGAGCGTCGTACGCGCTCATGTCGAAGTGCCCGTGTCCGCAGAGGTTGAACAGGATGACGCGCTCCTCGTCGGCTTCTCGTGCTGCCAGAGCTTCGTCCATGGCCGCACGCACGGCGTGAGCCGGCTCGGGTCCCGGCAGGAACCCTTCCGCTCTCGCGAACTGCACGGCAGCCTCGAACACCGGCACCTGTGCGTACGCCTTGGCTTCGTACATCCCTGCCTTTACGAGCCCGCACAAACTGGGCGCGTCGCCGTGGTATCGCAGGCCTCCTGCGTGGACGGGAGCGGGAACGAAATCGTGACCGAGGGTGTACATGGGCATCAACGGAGTGGTGCCCGCGGTGTCGCCGAAGTCGTACGCGTAGGTGCCACGCGTAAGGGTGGGGCAGGCTTCGGGCTCGACGGCCAGGAACCGCATCTCGGCGTCGTTGTTCAGCACGTCCATCGCGAAGGGATAGGACATGCCTGCATAGTTCGAACCGCCTCCGACGCAGCCGATGACCACGTCGGGTTCGTCCTCGAACTCCTCCATCTGCTTCTTTGCCTCGAGCCCGATGACGGTCTGGTGCGTGCAGACGTGATTGAGCACCGAACCCAGCGCGTAGCTCGTATCATCGTTCTGCGCGGCTATCTCGACGGCTTCCGAGATCGCGATCCCGAGCGAACCGGGGGAGTCGGGTGACGCCTCCAGGATGTTGCGGCCTGCCTGAGTCTCCTTGCTCGGGGAGGCGTGGACCGTTGCTCCCCAGGTCTGCATGAGTACGCGCCGGTAAGGCTTCTGGTCGAACGACACCTTCACCATGAAGACTTCGCACTCGAGGCCGAACATCGCGCACGCCATCGACAGGGCGCTGCCCCATTGACCTGCGCCGGTTTCGGTGGTCAACCGTCTGATGCCCGCTTCCTTGTTGTAGTAGGCCTGCGGTACTGCGGTGTTCGGCTTATGCGAACCGGCGGGCGAGACACCCTCCCACTTGTAGTAGATGCGTTGCTTCCCGGCGAGCCCGAGACTCTGCTCCAGGCGCCGCGCTCGATAGAGAGGAGAGGGTCTCCACAAGCGATAGACGTCGAGGACCGCGCCGGGGATATCGATCCAGCGGTCCGACGACACCTCTTGCATGATGAGCGACTCGGGGAACAGCGGCGCGAGGTCCGCGGGTCCCACCGGCTCCATCGTGCCGGGGTGCAGCGGGGGCAGAGGTTCGCCCGGGAGATCCGGCAGGATGTTGTACCAGGCGGTCGGGATCTCGGACTCGTCGAGAACGATCTTCGTCACGTCATCGCGCGGCATTGCCAGCCTCCCCTTGTCGGCGTCTCCTGCAGGTACCGAGTCTCATCCGGTCTCAGGCCCCCAGGTGGTAGACCTGACCGGGATCCATGTCCAGCCCGTTGGCCACTTGCCATAAGGCGCCGAGCGCCTTCAATGCGTTCCGCTCCTCGAACGGAGCAAGATCCTCTCGTTGATCCGTTAGGACCCGGGCGAGCGTCCCGTAGCACTCCATCAGTTCCGCCTGGGCCCCGTTCAGTTCATCTCCGATACCGTTCTGCATCAGGCTTGTTTCCTTTCTCCCGAACCGCCGGCGATCTCTCGCTCGTCGAGGACACGCTTGGCCTTTAACTCGAAGCGCGGCAAGGACTCGTTCTCGACCTGTCGAACCGCGAAACGCAGGCCCTCGTGGGCCTCCGACAAGGAGGTCTGGAGCTCGGCAACGATCCGATCGCTGTCCGACGCGGGATCGGGGATCTCGACGAGGACCTCGATCTCATCCCTGATGCCCTCTGCCGTATAGAGATGTATCTGGAACTCGTCGATCGAGTCGTACTCGCGCACGATGGCTTCGACCGCGCGCGGGTAGACGTTCGTGCCTCGCACCAGTTTCATGTCGTCAACCCGACCCCGGATGCCGCCCTCGTAGATATCGAAGGTGCGGCCACACGAACAGTTGGCCGCAGGGATCTTCAAGACGAGATCGCGCGTGCGGTAACGGATGACGGGGATGAAGCCCCGTCCGAAGGACGTGACGACGCGCTCTCCGGGTTCGCCGTAGGCCACGGGATCACCTGTCGCCGGGTCGATGACCTCTTCGATGTAGTGGTCTTCGATGACGTGCGCGCCGCCCGGCTGTTGCTCGCATTCGAACATCATGATCGTCCCAAGCTCGGTCATACCCGCGGTATCGCCGGCCTTGGCACCCCACTGTTCTTCGATCAGCTTCTTGGTGGCCGGGATCGATCCGGCCGGCTCCCCGGACAGGATCAGTCGCTTCACTGGGCCGTTAACGAGATCGATGCCGAGGTTGCGTGCCTCTTGCGCCATGCGAAGCGCGTAGGTAGGAGTCGAGCAGACGACCGTCGCGTTCATGTCGAGGATCTGCTTCACCCGGCCCTCCGTCGTCATGTTTCCGCCGGGCAGCACGAGACATCCCATCTTCTCGCAGGCGTAGTGGGCACCCCAGAAACCAACGAAGGTTCCGTAGCTGAACGCGAAGAACACGGTGTCGCGCGGCCGGATGCCAAACCCCCAGAAGCCGTAACACCACATCTCGGCGATCCACTCCCAGTCCTTCATGGAGTCGAGGACCCGGATCGGGGTCTTCCCCGTGGTGCCGGATGTCAGGTGATAGCGGATGGCGGATTCCTCGGGAGCGGCGAGGATCGGGCCATAAGGCGGGTGCTCGAGTTGCCCTTCCATCCACTCCTCGCGCGTCATGAACGGGATCCGGCCCAGATCGGCGAGCGAGTTGATCGAATCGGCCGTCACCCCCGCGTCCTGCAGACGCTTGGAGTGGTAGGGGACCTGCGCCTCGGTCCAATCGAGGAGGTTCCGCAGCTTCCGCACCTGCAGAGCCTCGATCTCGGCGCGCGCCATCGTCTCGTGGCGCGGGTTCCAGTACGGCGACTCCGTCATCGCCCCACCCCCCTTAAGAGAACCTGAAGCCGGTGGTCGTGGCCAGCGTAATACGAGTAGCGTCTTGGGTTCATGGGCACCCAAGACTTCCCGCTGTTTCTGTCGCGCGAGTCGCGTGAGGTTCTACTCGAGGTGCGGGTTCTGGCAGGAGAAGAGCTTGCGCCGATCGCGGGTGCCGGTCCTGCAGGGCGGGTCAACCGGCCGCTGCTGGAGGCCCTTGGAGCCCACGGCGTCCTACAGCGGATCTTTCCTGCGGACGTCGGGGGCCAGGTTTCCGGCGAGGTGTCCGCGGTCGTTCTGTGCCTGCTCCGAGAAGGATTGGCGGGGGGGTCCACGGCAGCCGAGACCGCGTTCGCTCTGCAGGGTCTCGGGAGCTATCCGATCATCCAGGCCGGCTCCGACGAGGTCCGGCGTAGATGGATCCCAGCGGTCGCGCGCGGCGAGGCGGTTGCGGCCTTCGCCCTGACCGAACCCGACGCGGGTTCGGACGCGGCGTCCTTGTCGCTGGTGGCCGAGCGTGTCGACGGCGGTTACCGGTTGAGTGGCGCGAAGAAATGGATCTCGAACGCTCCGGACGCGGACATCTATTCGGTCTTCGGACGCACGACCGAAGGCGCCGGGTCACGCGGTGTGACCGCATTCGCGTTGCCCCGCGAGACCAAGGGAGTGGGCGGCGAATCCCTCGATCTCCTGGCGCCACACGCGATCGGCACCTTGGAGCTGGACGGAGCATTCGTTTCCGACGATCACGTACTCGGTGAGGTCGACGACGGATTCGCAGTTGCGATGCGCACCCTCGATCTCTTCCGCCCCAGCGTCGGAGCCTTCGCGGTGGGCATGTGCCAGGCCGCCCTGGATGTCACCATCGAGCATGCAGGCGTCCGGGAGTCGTTCGGCAAACCTCTCAGGGAGTTCCAGGCGGTATCACAGCAGCTGGCGGAGATGGCCGTGAGGACGAAGGCGGCGCGCCTGCTGGTCTACGAGGCCGCGGCGGCCTACGACGCGGGAGAGCGGGTGACCAGGGCCGCCGCGATGGCGAAGCTCTATGCAACGGAGACCGCGCAGGCGGTCGTCGATATGGCCATCCAGATCCACGGCGCCCGGGCGCTCGAGCGCGGCCACCTCCTCGAGCATCTTTACCGCGACGTCAGAGCGACGCGCATCTACGAGGGCACTTCCGAGATCCAGCGCGAGATCATCGCCCGGGAGCTGTACCGCTAGGCCTCTTCGGGTACGACGGCGACACAGAGAAGCTCGACCTTGGCAGCGTCGTCGAAGAGTCCCTTGACCTCGAACAGGGCCATCGCCGGATAGTGGCGACCGAAGTGCCGCTCGTAGGAGGCCGACATCTCGTGGAGCCGGGCCCGATAAGTAACCACGTCCGTGATGAAGATGTGCATCGACACTAGATGCTCTGGTCGAGCCCCGGCCGCTGCCAGCGCCGTGACGACGTTGGCCGACGCTTCGTCGAACTGCTCCGCGACGGAGTCACCGACGATGCGCCCGTCGGCGCCGTGGGCCGTTTGCCCTCCGAGATACACGGTCCGGCCTGGCGCCGCGATGACTGCATGTGAGAAGCCAACCGGCGGCGCGAGCGTCTCCGGGTTGAGGATGTCGTGCGGCGAGGTCACCGGCCGGTCCATTTCGGCTCCCGGCCCTCATTGAAAGCGGCGTAGAATTCGGCATGATCCGAGGTAGTCATGAGGAGCGCCTGGGTCATCGCTTCCAGCTCGAGGGCCCCGCCTAGATCCATGTCCAGCTCGCGCGTCAGCAACATCTTCGTGCTGGCGTAGGCAAGGGCCGGCCCCTGCGCCAGCTGCATAGCGAGCTTCGCTGTCGCACCGCTCAACTCATCGTCCTCCACCACTTTGTAGGCGAGGCGGAGGTCGGCGGCCGCCGCGGCGTCGAGCGATTCGCCGAGGATCAAGAGCTCCGTCGCCTTCGAGAAGCCGACGAGCCGAGGTAGCAGATAAGCGGAACCCATGTCCGCTCCGGCCAGTCCCACCTTGGTGAAAAGAAAGGCCAGCGAAGATGATGTCGCCATGATCCTGAAGTCCGCCGCCAGCGCGATGACCGCGCCGGCCCCCGCAGCGACGCCGTTCATCGACGCGATGATCGGTAGGGGACACTCCCTCATCCGTTGAACAACGCTCCCGGTCATGCGCGTGAAATCCAGTAGCTCACGAGCGTCCTTCTTCAGCAGCTCGCCGATGATCTCGTGCACGTCCCCGCCAGAGCAGAAGCCACGGCCTTCACCCGTGATCACCAGGACACGCACGTCATCACGGTGAGGGATCTCGACCAAGAGATCGCGCAGGTCCGCGTAGACGTCGAAGGTGAGGGCGTTCAATCTCTCGGGTCGCTCGAAGGTGACTGTTGCGACGCCATCCTCCACGGCAAAGCGGAAGTGCTTCCAGTCATCGGTGAAGCCGGCTGTGGCCCGGAAGGGTGTCATTACGTATAGGCGCGCAGACCCGTGATGGTCTCGCCCAGGATCAGCGTGTGGATCTCGCTCGTCCCCTCATACGTGAGTACCGACTCCAGATTGTTCATGTGACGGATGACGGGGTATTCCAGCGTGATCCCGTTCGCGCCGAGGATCGTCCGAGCCTCGCGCGCGATCTTGAGTGCCTCCCGCACGTTATTCAGTTTGCCAAGACTCACTTGTTGAGGGGAGAGCTTGCCCTCGTCCTTCAGCCGGCCGAGGTGCAGGGCGAGCAACATCCCCTTGCTCAATTCAACGAGCATGTTCACGAGCTTCTGCTGCGTTAGCTGGAAGCTCCCGATGGGGACATCGAACTGCTTGCGCGTCTTCGAGTATTCGAGCGCGGATTCGTAGCAGGCGCGCGCCGCCCCCATGGTCCCCCAGATGATCCCGAAGCGTGCTTCGTTCAGGCAAGACAGCGGTCCCTTCATCCCCGAGACTTCCGGAAGGACCGAGTCGGCGGGTAGCCGGCAGTCGTCGAGGATCAACTCCGACGTGACCGAGGCGCGCAAGGACAGTTTCCGATGGATGTCACGCGTGTCGAAGCCCGGTGTTCCGCGCGGAACAAGGAACCCGCGGACGCCGTCGTGTGCACGCGCCCACACGATCGCGACATCGGCGATACCACCGTTAGTGATCCACATCTTGTTGCCATTGAGGATCCAGTCATCGCCATCGCGCTTAGCCGAGGTGCGCATATTCGCCGGGTCGCTGCCATGATCCGGCTCGGTCAGTCCGAAGCAACCGATGGCCTCACCGGTGGCCATGCGCGGCAGCCATTGTTGTTTCTGCTCCTCGGATCCATATTCCCAGATCGGGAACATCGCCAGGCTTCCCTGCACCGAAACGAAGCTGCGAAAGCCGCTATCTCCGGCCTCGAGCTCGGTGCTCGCTACCCCATAGCTCACCGCATTGGTCCCAGCGCAGCCGTAGCCTTCCAGATGCATCCCGAGCAGACCCATGGATCCGAGCTCGGTCGCGACCTCGCGTGGGAACTCCCCTTGTTCGAACCATTTTTCGATCCCGGTCAGGATTCGCTCATCGACGAAGCGACGGACGGTGTCGCGGATCATTCGCTCTTCGTCCGAGAGCTGGGCTTCTATCCCCAGGAAGTCGAGCGGATCGGGGGCCATGGGCTAACGCTAACTGACCGTCAAAAGCTCGGGGGACTGGGGCCCGGCGCCCAGAAGAAGGTCTCGATGGGTCTCCAGCCACTCGGTTGGCTGCCCGTCCGGTGTGAGCAAGGTTGCGACGACTTCCGCGGTCACACACACCTCATCGTTACGGCGTATCTCGAAGTGGTAGGTGATCGATGATCGCCCGATGCGCGCCACGATGATGTGACAGTCGAGGAGGTCGCGGAACATCAGTAATCGCTGGAAGTCCGCCGTGATGTGAACCCGGGGGAGGCGGCCGTAGATCTCACCGAGGAGGCCGATCCTCTCGAGCAGCGCTGTCTCTGCGACCTCTATGAGACGGAAGGCGGCAGTGTTGTGCCAGTGGCCCGAAGCGTCGGTGTCGGGCCATTCGATACGGCGTTGTACCCGGATGCTGGCCGGCGACCGCTCGCTTCCTTCGTCCACCGCGTCACCCTAAGCGGGCGCCGGCATTCGATGCACTAACTTAGGCCCGTCCGAAGACTCGATGGCAGACGGTTCGACGATCGATAGGAGGCGAGCGTGAACGTTGGCGTCGGCTTGCCGACCTCGATCCCCCGTACCGGCGCCGACCGCCTCATGGAGTGGGCTCAACGTGCCGAGTCTGGGTCCTTCTCCAGTCTCGGCGTGGTCGATCGTTTGCGGTTCGAATGCTTCGAGCCCATGACCTCGCTTGCAGCGGTGGCTGCATCCACCGAGCGCATCGGACTCGTGACGATGGTCGTGATCGGGCCCCTCCGCAACGATGGCGTGCTTGCGAAGGCGGCAGCCACCCTCGATGCGATCTCTAACGGCCGGTTCACCTTGGGGCTTGCGGTCGGCGCACGCGGCGACGATTACGACGCAAGCGGGATAGCGGCCGCGGGGCGAGGCGACCGGCTCACCGAGCAACTCGTAGAGATCCGGATGCACTGGGAGCGCGCCGAGACACAGAGGATGCTGGCGAAGCCCCACGGACCGAAGCTGCTCGTCGGAGGGATGAGCGATATGGCCTTTTTACGCATGGCGCGCTACGCGCAGGGCTACGTTCACGGGGGTGGTCCTCCGAGAACCTTTGTGCGCGCGGCGGATAGAGCGCGAACGGCGTGGTCGGAGTTGGGGCGGACGGGTCAGCCCGCTCTTTGGGCGCAAGGGTATTTCGCCCTGGGGGATGACGCCACGATCGTTCGCGGACTCGACTACATGCGCGACTACTACGCGTTCACCGGGCCCTTCGCAGAGCGCATCGCCGAGGGGTTGCTGAGAACCCCACAGGCCGTGGCCCAATTCGTTCGTGGCTACAAGGAAGCCGGGTGCGACGAGGTGGTGCTCCTTCCTGCGGTCGGCGACCTCGACCAGCTCGATCGCCTGCAAGACGCGTTGTCGGGGGCATGAGGTGAAGGTAGCCGTCGTTGGCGGAGGGCCGGCGGGACTTTATCTCTCGTTGTTGCTCAAGAAGGCGGATGCCGATCACGAGACGGTCGTGTTCGAGCGCAATCCCGCGGGCGCAACCTATGGGTGGGGGGTGGTGTTCTCGGACCGGACGCTAGCTTCGTTCCGAGAGGCCGACCTCAAGACTTACACCCAGATCACAGATGATTTCATCATCTGGGACGCGATCGACGTGCGTTATCGAGACGAAGTCGTCCGTTGTGGGGGCCAGGTCTTTTCCGGCATCTCACGCAAGGCGCTGTTGAGCATCCTGACCGAGCGGTGTGACGAGCTCGGCGTCGGGCTGGAGTTCGAACACGAGATCATCGAGCTGTCGGACCTCAGCGACTTCGACCTCATCGTGGGAGCGGACGGGATCCGGAGCAGCGTTCGCGCTACACACGAGGACGCGTTCAGGCCCCGCTTCGACAACGGCAGCTCGCGTTACATCTGGCTGGGCACGCGTCATCCTTTCGATTCGTTCACCTTCGTGTTTCGCTCGAATGAGGATGGCTTATTCCAAGCGCACGCTTATCCGTTCGATGGATCGTTCAGTACCTTCATCGTCGAATGTGACGAAGCCAGCTGGCGGCGCGCGGGCCTGCACGAGGCGGATGAGGCGACGAGCATCGCCTACTGCCAGAACCTGTTTTCTTCGGACCTCGGCGGCCACCGGCTCGAGTCCAACAACTCGAACTGGATCAACTTCGTCACTCTCAAGAATCGCAGATGGCACCACGAGAACGTGGTCCTTCTGGGAGACGCGGCTCACACCGCGCATTTCTCGATCGGGTCGGGTACGAAGCTGGCGATGGAAGACTCGATCGCTCTTGCCGATTCACTTGAGACTCACAGTGACGTCGGCGCGGCTCTGGACGACTACCAGCTGGAGCGAAAGCCGCGCGTCGAACGCTTCCAGGAGGCCGCGCGCCAGAGCCAGATCTACTTCGAGAACACTTCCCGCTACGTCCATATGGAGCCGTTGCAGTTCGCCTTCCACCTGTTGTCCAGGAGCGGCCGGATCGACTACGACGATCTGCGGATGCGCGATCCCAACTTCGTAGGCTCCGTAGATCGGTGGTTCCTGCGGCAGGCGTCCGCCGACCGTCTCACCCCGGCATTCGCCGCGCCGCCCGCGTTCGCGCCCATCCATATCCGGGCTCTGCCGGTGTCCAATCGGGTCGCCGTGAGCGTGGACCCTTCCTACTCGGCCGTCGAAGGGGTGCCCGTGCAGGGCGAGCTCGAGGTCGCCGCGCGCACGGGGGCCGGACTCGTCTTCACGAGCGTCATCGCCGTGTCCGAGCGCGCACGGATCACGCCCGGATGTCCCGGCCTCTACAACGACGAACAGCTCGAAGTGTGGAGGGCCGCCCTGGGACGAGCCCGAGCGATCTCGACCGCTTCGTTCATCGCAACCTTGGGTCACTCCGGCCCCCGCGGAGCCACCCGGCAGCGAACCCTGGGGGCCGACCTTCCGCTCAAACATGGAGCGTGGGGGCTCGTGGCCGCCTCGCCCCTTCCTTATACGCGACGTAGCGCGGTGCCTAAGGAGATGGATCGCGCCGACATGACCGAGGTGCTGGAGGACTTCGTCGCCGTTGCGAGGCGAGCGAGCGCCGCGGGATTCGACGGGCTGGAGCTGCACCTGGCCCACGGATACCTTCTAAGTACGTTCCTGTCGCCGCTGACGAATCACCGCTCCGACGAATACGCCGGCGGGCTCGAGAGCCGGCTCCGGTATCCGCTAGAGGTGTTCGAGGCGGTCCGGGCGGCGGCGGGGCGGATGCCGGTAGGTATCAGCCTGGGAGCCAGCGATTGGGCGCGGGGCGGGATCGATCTGGAAGACGCGGTCGACGTGGCCCGGCGGTTCAAGGAACGAGGGTGCGCCTTCGTCCGGGTAAGTGCAGGCCAGGCGGTGCCGGGCTTCAGGGCTCGTTACGACCCCTACTTCCTGACCCACTACGCGGACCGCTTGCGCAACGAGGTGGGGCTCCCAACGATCGCCACCGGCGACATCGCAACGATCGACCACGTCAACACGATCGTCGCCGGGGGGCGGGCGGATCTCTGCCTGTTGAGGGTGTGACTCGACAACCCTGCACCAAGACGCTGCAGTGCTCCTGCTGACCTAGCGCGCGGTACCCGTGACGACGTACCGGCACAACAGACCCGCCTCGACGGCGTCGATCATGGCCGCGCGGTCGGCCTGACGGTCCTCCCAGTTCTGAGCGCCCAAGACTCGTTTGAGCTCGCTCTCATGGCGATCGAACTCGGTGGACCACGCTCGTGCGGTTCGAAGGAAGTCATCCGTCACGTCCGTCAGGCGCACCTCTGTGAAGTGTGCCGCGCTCATCAATCGGCCGGCGGGCCTGGTGGAAACGACCGCGCGCGGCCCGCGCAGCGCGGCTCTTCGATGTTGAGACTTCGAAAGGCCGGAGGCTATCTCGATAGTGGAGAACGCCATTCGGCCACCCGGCTTCAACACCCTGCTGCAGGCTCTCAGCACGGAGAGCTTCGGGCGGATTCAACACAAGACGTCGGTATGGATCACCGCGTCGAAGGAGCGCGATGCGAAAGGCAGATCCTTGGCCGAGGCAACCACCGCCCCGGTAAGTTCGAGCCGTTCGCGCGCCGCGCGATCCACCGCAAGGCGAAGCCCCTCGACGGGGAGATCGCTAAGGGTCGTCCTGCATCCCGTTCTTCGTGCCAGGTACAACCCGGGCCATCCCCGACCCGTGCCGATGTCCAGGAGGTGTGCGTTCTCGTCCAAGCCAGCTTGCTCGCCCAGCGTGTTGGCCTCGGCTACGGTCGTGAACCCGTTGGCCCCCCAGGCGTCCCCCAAGACGGCCCTCTCGACGACGTCCAGGACGTCGTCGGGTTCTGGCGAGTACCGCTCGGCGAAGTGCTGCCTTGCCTCACGTTCGTCCTTGCTCGCTCCCATCGCCGTATCTCCCGTTCGCTAGCCCGGTCTCATCTGCATCCTCCCAGGCCCGCCCTCGACGAAGCGGGCACGGGGGCTCGGGGCTCGTATAGCTTAGGGCGGAGCATCAGGGAGGGAAGTTGGACTTCGACTTCACGAGGGAAGGCGGGAGCATGGACTTCGACATCAACTTCCTGGCCGTGCTCCTGGCGGCCGTGGCGCATCAGGTTCTGGGATTCCTCTGGTACGGCGTCCTCTTCAAGGGGAGCTGGTTGCAAGCGATGGGGAAGAGCGGAGAAGAGGCGGAGATGAACCAGGGCCCGGATGCCGCGATGGCGATCGGTGCGCTGTGGTCGCTTGTCAGCGCGCTGGGCGTCGCTCTGTTACTCACGCTTGCAGACGAACCCTCGGTCGGCGACGGCATCGCCGTTGGAATCGTGTGCGGGATCGCGTTCGCGACCGCGAGCACGTTCACGAACGGCATCTACGAGCAGAGGAAACCCATCCTCAGCACGCTCTTCAGCGCCTACCAGACGGTCGGATTCGCCATCATGGGCGCCATCATCGGGGCGATGCAGTAGCTAACGTTGGCTCATGCAGCGACCTCACTGCGATGCCTGCGGGGGATGGCTAGTGTGCGCTGAGCTCTTTGTGCATGCGCCGGGCGGCAAGTCTTAGCTCGAGCTCGTCCACGACGATCTTCGATAGTTCCTGGAGGATCGATAGCTCGTCTTCGGACAGCTCACGTGGCTGCCGGTCGATGATGTTCAGCATCCCGAGCTTGTACCCGTCGCCGGTTACGAGCGGAACGCCGGCGTAGAAGCGCAGTCCGAGGTCACCAAGTACCAGAGGGTTCTCCAGCGTTCTCGGGTCCCTCTTCGCGTCCTCGACGACCCATGGCTCGTCGACCAGGATCGCCGACGCACAGAGCCCAGGATCCCGATCGATCTGCTCCGCCTCGAGCCCTTGGGCCGACTTGAACCAGATCCGATCGCTGTCGACGATCGTCACGGTGGAGATTGGAACGTTGAAGATCTTCGACGCGAGGAAGGTGATCCGATCGAAGGCTCCATCACGCGGGGTGTCCAGGATCTCGTAACGCTTGACGGCCTCGAGGCGCAAGGATTCGTTGTCCGGGATGAGGCTCGGGTCGATGGATGTGGAGACGGTCACGGGATCGGCGTTCTCGGCGACCGCTACCCCTGTCTTAAGGAGCGGTGAAGCGCACACCGGGCAAGACTCGTTCCCACCGGCGTACACGGTGCGCAGGCAGGTTGCGCAGAAGGACTCACTAACCATTTATTCACGCCTTTCGGGCTCCGAAGGAGGGCGCAGCCTAGCTGGAGATTGCACAGGAACACCCAAATGGTCCAACCCCTTCAAGTGGCCCGTTATTCCCGGCACCAGAGCCAGGTGCCTTGCGTCTAGAGTTCCTATGTGGCTGGGGCGGTGACTCTGACTCAGGCGGCGGCCGACGAGCTGACCGCGATCCTCGGGGCTCGATTCGTCACTTCGGGCGCGGGCGTGGCTCAACATGGGCGCGACGAGTCGCCGCTCGATGACGCGGCGCCGGAGGGGGTCGCCTATCCGGATTCCACCGAGGAAGTGGCCGCGACCGTAAGGGCGTGCGCACGGCACCGCGTCCCGGTCATCCCATTCGGAGCAGGCACGTCGCTCGAGGGACACGTCCTCGCAACGTCCGGAGGAGTGAGCCTGGATACAACGCGCATGGACTCGACCCTGGCGATCCGTGCAAGCGATCTGGATGCAACCGTGCAGGCTGGGGTGACACGCGGTGTGCTGAACGATCAGCTTGCGCGAGAAGGTCTCTTCTTCCCCGTGGACCCAGGCGCGGACGCGACGATCGGGGGTATGGCTGCCACCGGAGCATCGGGAACGACCACCGTCAAGTACGGCGCGATGCGTGAGAACGTTCTCAGCCTGCGTGTGGTCTTGGCGGACGGGTTGGTTGTGGATACGGCGCGTCGGGCGCGCAAGTCTTCGGCTGGCTACGACCTGACGAGACTATTCATCGGGTCCGAGGGGACGCTCGGGGTCATCACGGAGGTGACCGTGCGCCTCTACGGGCTCCCGGAGGCGATCTCGAGTGCGACGTGCAGCTTCCCGGACGTGGAGCAGGCCGTCGATGCTGTTACCGCAGTCATGCAGATGGGTGTTGACCTCGCGCGCATCGAGTTCCTTGACGAGCTCTCGATCGGAGCGATCAATGCGTTCTCCGGGTCGGACCACTCGGTGGCCCCCACGCTCTTCCTCGAGTTTCACGGTTCCCCGGAGGGCGTGCTCGAACGATCCAAGACCGTGGAGCACGTGGTTCAAGGCTCCGGCGGCATCGACTATCGAGCTGCGAGCCGGCGAGAGGGAGCCGACCTGTGGCGGGCACGACATGATCACTTCTATGCCTCGCGCGCCCTGCGACCCGGCGCACGCGCGGTCACGACCGACGTGTGCGTTCCCATCTCACGACTGGCGGAATGCATCGTTGCCGCCCGCGCTGACATCGCCGCGTCATCGCTCACTGCAACCATCGCCGGACACGTCGGCGATGGGAACTTCCATGTCGTGATCCTTGTGGATCCAGACGACGAGGAGGAGATGAGGAGGGTCGAGGATCTGAACCACCGCCTGGTGGAGCGTGCGTTGCAGATGGAGGGCACCTGCACCGGTGAGCACGGGATCGGTTTGCGGAAGATGAGCTTCCTGGAGCGGGAGTTGCCGGAAGGTGTCGAGGTCATGCGTTCGATCAAGCGGGCGCTCGACCCGCAGACCCTCATGAACCCCGGCAAGGTCCTCAGGACCTCATAGACGGCCTGCCACGCCTGGCCACCCAGTAGAGCGAGCCGATCCGTGTGTGAAGTCTTGTCGTCTCGCGCGTGAGAAGCTACGCGATGCCAATAATTGAGAGGGGAACGATGAAGGCTCGGTTTGCCATTGTCACCTTGCTCTGCTGCGCGTTGCTGCTCGCAGCCTGTGGCGGTAACGATGAGTCGGATGGAGGTGGCGCAGGATCGACGGCGGACGAAAACGTCGTAGACGTCGGCCTCATGGAGTATTCGTTCGACATGCCGGAGGAACTCGAGGGCGGAACCGTCACTTTCGCGGCCACCAACGAGGGCGAGCTCCCTCACGAGATCGCGTTCGGCCAGATCGAAGGCGAACGAACGATGGACGACGTGATGAAGGCCCTCGAGGGAGGCCGCCCTCCGAGCTGGTTCAAGGACATCGCGGGCATCCCGGTGCTCAGCCCCGGAGTCGAGGCATCGATGACCCGGGACCTCGATGAAGGCCAGTACATCTTCCTCTGCTTCCTTCC
>JALZOM010000199.1 GCA_030913945.1 Actinomycetota bacterium | reverse complement strand
GCCTTCTCGTAAGCGGCGATCAGGTCGTCGATCCACAGCACATCGCGCACCTGCTTGCCGTCGCCAAAGATCGTGATCGGACGCCCCAGGCGGGCGGCGATGCAGAAGTGGGCCACCCACCCCTGATCTTCGACTCCCATCTGGTGGGGTCCGTAGATGCAGGACTGTCGCATCACCACCGTCTTTAGGTCGTAGATCCGCGCGTAGTCGCGGACGTACTGATCTCCGCATCCCTTGGAACACCCGTAGGGGGAGTGGAAATCCAGGGGATGATCCTCCGTCACTCCACCGGGGAGATCCTGGTACTCGTATCGCGTATCCTCCTCGACGATCGCTAGGTCGTCCATGGCGCCGTAGACCTTGTTCGTAGACGCGTAGATGCAGACGGCCTGTGGCGAGCGGGTTCGAAGCGCCTCTAAAACGTTGAAAGTCCCAAGCGCGTTTACCTCGAAATCGTTCCTAGGTTCCGTTACCGACGTCGTGACCGCCACTTGTGCGGCCATGTGATACAGCCGTTCCGTCTCCGGGGGAAGCGCGGTCCGCAACGTGTCGAAGTCCCGGATGTCGCCGATCACGATGTTGAGTCGTCGGGTCCTGTGCTGTTCTTCGAGCCACGTCAGGTTCTCCGCAGTGCCCTGTCGCGAGAGATCGTCGTAGATGACGACCTCGTCGCCGGCACGAAGGTGGTGATCCGCGACGTTGATCCCCACGAATCCCGCTCCGCCTGTGATGAAGACCTTCATCTCGATGTCCTTTCCGTAGTGGGCGTGCCGACCGGATGTCTCTTGGATTGACCTCCCCGGCGCGTCCGGCCCGCGCCGGAAGTCCTCGCCGTAGCTGCTGCGACCATTTCTTGGAGCTGAGCGAGGCGCCGGTTCCACTCGAGCCGGCGCTCGGCCCGAAACGCATCGAGTTCCTCTTGCAGCTCGAGCCGCCTCACTCGGATCTCCTCTACACCCGCGGCGATGCTCTTCGCAGAGGGCCTAACGAAGACCGTTCCTCCGGCAAAGAGATCCCGCAGGTAGGACCAGTCGGAGGTGACGAGCGGCTTACCTACTGCTATGGCTTCGCAGCCGGCCAATTGAAGCGTGTTGTCCCGGGTCGTCAACACCATCACGGCATCCGCACCTCTGAGTAATCCGAGGTAGTCGCCGTTCAGGTCGAGGAAGCCTGTGAAGGTAACGTTCGGAGGCGCGCCGGACCGTAGGCGTTCGGTAGCCTTGCGAAGATCACCCGTGATGTAGAAATTCACATCGGGTACGAGAGCTGCAGACCCGAGGACCTCCTCGATGGGCTCGTCCGAAGCGAATGTCCCGATGAAAGCCAGGTTGAAGCCCTCCTTCAGGGGATAAGCCTCACCCTCAGGCAGATCGAGGAACGGGTCGTGCATCACCAAGGCTTCGGCGCCCCATGAGGACATCACCTGCGCCCAGTGATCGCTGGTGACGATGTTCGTCACCGCCCGTCGGGACAGGTACCTCTGGATCGGTTTCGCCCAGGCCCAAGCTCTCCCGAATGCAGCACTGTGGTGCTCGGTGACGAACCGGGCGCCCGTCAGACGACAATAGACGTCGACGATCAATCCGCATATGAACGGAGGGTTCTGAACGTGCACCGCATCCGGTCGGTCCCTAAGCAGGACCCAGAGGGTGCGGATCGACTGAAGGATGTATTTGATGGGGGCATGGAGAGGGAACTGGAACCTGAGGTAATGGACGCAATGAAGCGGACCCCCCAACTCGCGTGCGAACATCTCGCTCCTGCGACTGTAGGGCGCCCACGCCACTGCCGCCCAACGAACGTTATCCGGCTGCAATCTTTCCTCCATAGGTCGCGTCGTCCTCGTCGTGGGTCCATTCGGGCCACATGGTTTCGGCGAATCGATCGATGTTCGTAGTCAGGTTGAATACCTCGTGAACGGTCTTGAGACCCTCGTCGGCCAACCGGCGACGCAGGGCGGGCCGTTCGATCAGTGTGCGGATCGAGCGCGTCAGAGCCGGCACATCCGCGGGTGGAACGAGCAACCCGTTCCGGCCGTCCTCTACCAGCTCGGTTATCGCAGGGAGCCTGGAGGAGATGACCGGGAGCCGAGAGGCCATGGCTTCAGCGAGAACGTTGGGGATCCCGTCCACGTCTCCGTTCTTCGTCCTGAAGCAGGGGAGCACGAACATCGCTGCTTGCCGGTAGCTCGCGATCACTTCCTCATGAGCGACGGCTCCACCCAGCTCGACGACGTTCTCCAGGGAGAGCTGAACGATCAAACGTTCCAACCGCTCACGCTGGGGGCCGTCACCCAAGATGCGACACCGGAACGCGTAGCCGCCCGCGGCTAGATGCCCGCAAGCCAGGACCAGGTCGGCGAAGCCCTTCCGCTCGGCGAGCTGTCCCACGGAGAGGATGGTCGGAGGGTCTACTTTTTCGGGAAAGCCCGGTTCATAGAGGGAGAGCTCCAAGCCGTGCCGAACGTGCGACAGCTTCGAGCGGACATCGTCGCCGGCGACGGAGACGATGTGCGAGACGTTGTGAGACGTACAAGTGACCACGCGTCGTGCTCCCAGGACCTTCTCTCGCAGCAGGATTGGCTCGACGAAGATGTCTGCTCCGGCATGGATCGACAGACTGTATGGCTTGTCGAGGAGGCGTCCTGCGACCAAAGCGACGGTGGCGGCTCGGTCCGCGAAATGCGCGTGGATCTCGTCGCACTTCGTTCCGACGAGGAGTCCCGCGGTGTAGACGCCTTCCGCGAAATGTAGGACGGTCTTCAAGCGCGCCTTGAGATCCGGATGGTGTCGAGTAAGGAGATAGATGAGCGTGCCGAAGAAGCGCGCAGGGCGATCGAAGGCGAAGCGGAGGTGACTGAGGATCAGCGTCCGCCACCGTATTGGGATGACGTACGTCGTTTCGTCAAGGAACCTCTTCTGGTCGATGGACAGAGGTGTAGCGGGATCCGGGCGTCGCATAGCGATCACGTTCAACTCGATCTCGCGAGCACGGAGGGCCGCGATCTCGCGATCGATAAAGGTAGTGGTTAGCAACGGGAACGTCCCGATGATGTACGTGATCGCGCTCCGAGACGACGTCGGGCCACGCGCTCCGCTCTCGTGCTCGCCGATCATGGTCACGCGCTCACTTCCTCGAGGCGCAGTCGCCCGGCGGCACTCGCCTTCGGCGCTATCGGTGCGGTCGAGCGCGCCAAGCTGTTCCTGCCGACGGCGGTCGCGATCAAGCCCGCCGTAAGCCACCACATCCCGAGAGCGAACGGGGTTTGCATGCGATAGAAGTTGTTGATCAGCACGAAGCATAGGAAGACGATCCAGAGACTGGTAACGAACTTCCTGTTGACGAAACCGTCCGTCGGCATCCGCGTGGCCCTCGAGCGCGTGCGGCCAAGCCAGTACACGTGGGGGCCCAGGAACAGAGCGAATCCCAGGATTCCCTGTTCGGCCAAAGTCGTTAGCCAGAGGTTGTGTGAGGCATGATCTTTGTCCGGCGCCACGAGATTTCCAACCGTTTGCTGGAACTGACGGTCGAAACGGTCGAATGTCTCGTAACCCCATCCGGTAAGCGGCCGTGCTTCGAACATCCGAACGGCTGCGTAGAAGACTGGGAGTCGACTCAGTGCCGACTCCTCCGATTCGGCAGATCGGAATCGTTCTTGTGCGAAGCCCGTTTGCTCAGCGAGAAGTCCCGTTCCCAGTAGCAAGAGGAGAAGCGGGGCCGCGACCAGCAGCACGCGCTTGGCGAGGCCGCGGTAGGCGAACATGGTTCCCACGAGCAGGGTGAACCCGGCCAGCCAGACGGATCGCGAGAAGCTAAGGAACACCATAATGAGCGCCGCGACGAACAGGAGCACTCCCAGCATCCGCCGGCGCGCGTTCTGCGATCTCATCCCTACGTGCAGGATGAACGCTCCGCAGAAGATGGCCGTGGCGCCGAACACCTCTGGTGCGCGCAGCGAGCCGGTGGTTCGTTCTCCGACCTTCCCCAACCAGTCCTCGGGAAGCACATGCGGCGCCCGCCAGGAGATGATGCCGAGCACGCTTTGCGAGACGAGGACGAAGAGGACCACGGGGAGGAGTCGTCTCAGATCCTTGTCGTCCGGCTCGACCAACCGGATGATGAGGTACAGACACATCGGGATGAACACGCGGTCGTAGAGAACGAACAACGTCGTGAGGAACTCGGGGGCGGTATAAACGATGGAAACGAAGCTGATCAAGAGGTAGGTGCCCATCATCACTTCAGCGCCCCCAAGCCGAACGCGCTTTGTGTTGCCGAGACACAGCATGCGTGCGAGGACGATCGATGCAAGAGCGGCAGGTGGAAGCCCACGATGGACCAGCCAGAACACAGCACGAACCGCATAGCTGCTCGTTTCGCCGACCAGAGGCAAAGCAAACAGCCACAGGATGACGGTTGCAAGCGGATAGCGGTAGAGGACGATGAACAGAGGTACCGTGAGCAGCAGCGCCGCGCCGACGTACCAGAAGCCGCTCGCTACCAGGAAACTGAGGGTGAGCCCCCCCGCCACCGCGGCCACCGCCGCCACGAGCCGCGGGCCCGCGAAGCGGACGATCGCAACCACGCTCTTGGATCGCACGACCCCGGACATCATGTCGCCGGTATCCGCTCTACCAACCGGTAGGAGGGGACCGGTCGACCGGCGCGATCCCTGAATGCCTCACGGATACGCCAAGCCGAAAGCCGGGCCGATTCCACGGGTAGATCCCCGATCGCGAACCTCAGGCGCTGAGCGAATAGAAGGCGCAACACCTCTGGCTGGTAACCGAACGTCTTCATCTCCGGCCCCGCTCTTCTCTGGATGAAGGAGATCTGGTTCGCCGTGAGGATCTCTCGGAACCGCCCGATCGAGTCGGTCGAGATGACGCCGGGATCGCGTTGCCCGTACGAGCTGTTGCTCCCTTTGTCTCTGAACACCGGCGCCCCGCGCATGCTGAGCATCTCGGGAGCGTAGGGTTCGCCGATGAACTCGCAGATCTGACGGATCGAGTCCTCCGGCGACCGCGCTAGTGATTCGTAGATGATCACCTTGTAGTTTTGTGGGTACTTGGCTTCGTTCGCTATCCCGAGCCGAGATGAAGACAGCCATTCCGCCGTTCCCGCCCCGACGCCTCCCCTCCGAACCTCCCAACGCGTCAACGATGAGGCGTAGCGATCTCTCGGATCACGGATCATGTGCAGGATGCAAGCATCGGGATAGGCCGCAAGGATGGCGTCCGCATATCTCTCCGTGTTGAGCGATTTGTCACCCCAGCGGGGTTTTCCTAGGCGTTCTGCATGGTGTTCTTCGATCAGCGAGAACAACCGGGCATAGGAAGGTTCGCCTGCCCTGAACTCATGCCGCAGTCTTTCTGCGTCCGGCTTGAGCTTGATCAACCTCTTGTAGCGCATCATCGTGCCGAGGCAGTGCTCGAAGTTGACCGGATCGCTGAGGTCGCCGTACTGCTTGTAGAAGTGGGTCCAAAGGTTCGTGCGTCTCGTCATGGCGATCTTGGGATGCGACGCGAGCAGGGCATAGATGAGGCTTGTGCCACTTCTCTCCAGCCCTGCGATGAAGACGGGGCCTTGCATCATGGTCATGAGCTCCTCACCAGCCGGTTATTGTTCCTGCCCTGTGCTACGCGCCAGGCCCCCATGGTCATGCGATTGATCGACCAATGGATCGGGAACGCCGACATCCCGCGCATGCAGCGGCTTCGATCGACGATCGGGTAGCGGAGGTTGTGAAGGGCCGTGCTCGCGTACTTGTCGACGAAAGCCGATTCGAACGAAGGTGAGGTCGGACTGCGTCGTTCAGATCCGGCAACCGGGATGACGTCCTCCCGGTGGGAAATGATGGAGCGGGCGAGCTCGACCATCTTTTCCGTCGGCTGCTCGGCCAGGAACAAACAAACCGCCCGGGCGGCCCCGACGGGGTCCGCCGCCAGTTCCTCGTAACGGATCACGTGATATTGCTCCGGATAGAGACGCCGATTCCGTTCCGCTAGCCCAGCGGAATTCAGCCACTCCGCGACATCCGCTCCGAGCGCTCCCCGTTTCCTGTGGCCCGATCGCGCCATCGCTTCGGCATATCGAGCCTGGGGATGACGGATCAAGTGAATCATCCGAGCGTGTTCGAACGATTCGAATATCGGGTCCGCGAAGGATTCGAGCATGCCGAGCTGTTCTCCCCAGCGTTGTTTGCGGAGACGATCGGCGCGCTGTTGGTGGATCAGCCCGAACAGGCGTGCATATGTGGGTGGTCCTGCTTTGAACTCACGACGGAGCCTCGATGGATCGATCTCGAATGCACGTAGTCCCTCCGCTGCGACCAACGCGCTCAGGCAGCGTTCCAGATTCTCGCTGCGCTGGAGATCGCCGAATGCCCCGTAGAAACGGTCCCACATGGTGGTACGCCGGACCATGGTTATGTCCGGGTGTTGCTCGAGGATCATGCGCATCTCTGTCTTCCCCGAATGGGACAGCCCCCCGATGAAGATCGGCCCGCGCTGGTTCACGTCACACTTCTTGCCGATTGGGAAACCAGGCTCTTCGGATCGGGTGACCGCGCGAAGCGATTAGGAAGACGTTGTTGCAGCCACTCCCTCCCTCGCCAACCGCCCATCCGGGCAAGGTGCAGAGGCCAGTCGTGTGCGATGAAGTTCGCCCTCTCGCCAAGTGAAAGATCGACCGGGGCAGGGGAGTATCCCAACCTTCGCATCCCACGCCTGGTATGTAGCTGGATGAAGGCAAGCTCAGTAGGGGAGAGCCGGGTTGCGAAACGGCCGATGAAGCGATCCGACATCAGGCCCTTTTCAGGGGGTTCAACGGCAGCGTTCTGGATCAATCGTTGACGCCGCTCCACGGCTCCCGACATCGTGAGCATCGCCGAGGAGAAGCTCTCGCCTAAGAACGCGCATACGGCCCTGAGCGTGTGCTCGGTGTAACGAACGAGGTCCTCGTACCTGATCACGAGGTAGTCCTGGGGATGCCTCCGCGCGTGTCGATGTGCAAGACGGAGGGAGTAGTTCCACCTGGCTGTGGCTGCGCCGGCTCGGCCCTTCCCGTTCGGCCACAGGGCAAGCGAGGCCTCATATCGGTCGCGCGGATCGCGCACCATGTGGATGATCTTGACCCCGGGGTATGAGGCGAACAGTTCGGGCGCGTACCTCTCGATCAACCCGGTCTGCGCTCCCCACCGAGGCTTTCCTTGGCGTTCGGCGTAGTGGAGGAGGAACAAGGCGAACAGCCGTGCGTACGTGGTCGGGCCCTCGCCGAATTCTTTCCTGATCCGCTCCTCGTCCGGCGACAGGTACGCAACGTGTGAATAAGTCAACATCGCGTGCAGGCAGCGATCGAGGTTGTCTTGCCGACCCAGATCTCCGAACCGGCGATAGAAGTAGGTCCACATGTTCGAGCCGACGCCGGGGATGGAGATCCTGGGATGCGAGGTAAGAAACGCCTGCATCGTCGTCTTCCCACTTCGTTCTAGCCCCCCGATATAGATGGGTCCCGGAGCGTCACGATGCTCCGGTCGCGCATCGAGCTCGTCGAACGCCGAACGAGAGGACGCGGTCATCACGTCTTCTCCACGGCCGCGCCCGCCACGGTTCGTCGGCTGCGCATAAAGGTGCGCGCTTTCTCAAGGGTCCGCTCAACCACGAGGCGGTCTTCCACCGGAAGCCCGAAGAGGAGGAGGAGCCCGAGGTAGATCGCAGAGACCATGATCCCGCGCATCGCCGCCTGTACCAGGTCCGTCCCGAGGGGCACCGCTTCGTTCACGAGCCATCCACACGCGAGAGCGATGACCGCGGCGGCGGCCGGCTTCAGGAAGTTTCGGTCGAAGGGCGCCAGCCGTTCGAGGACCCACACCTCGATCACGCAGAGGACGTTGACGGACACGATCGCGATCAGCATGGCTACCGCTGCTCCAACCAGTCCCCAGCGAGGCACCAGGAGAGCGTTGCCCGTGACGGCTAACGCGGTCCATAGGACGGCGTTAGCGAGCTTGACCTTCGTGTGACCGGTCATGTCGATCATTGGCCCGCAGATGCCGGTGGCGGCGTTCGCGAGTTCGGCGAATGCGAGTATCACCAATGCCGTGGCACCCGAACCGAATGCTTCCCCGAACATGGTCAGGATGGGCCTCGGGTAGAGCACCATCACCAGGAAGAAGGGCACGCAAAGAGTTAGCGCCCATCTCGTCGCGGTTCGATAGATCTCCTGTAATCCTTCGCGGTCATGGCGATCGTGTAGCCGCGCGAGGACCGGCTTGACGGCCAGGAGTATCGACAGGAGGAAAACGTGGCCTACGAGATTGACCCTTCCGACCACGGCGAAGACGCCCACGGTTGAGGCCGCTGCCAGGGCGCCCAGCAAGAAGGTTTCGATGTTCCGGCGAAACTGCCGCAACAGGCTAGACATCCACAAAGGAAGAGCGAATCGAAGGATCGGTCGAAGATCTCGACGGACATCGCTCCTGAAGAGTGCCTTGACAGGCACGTTGCGCTTCAAGAGGACGATCAAGGTGAGGGAAGCGGCGATGTCGGAGACGGCGAAGATGATCGTTGCGACTAGAAGATCGAGGCGCCCCAGCGCCGCGGCCGCCCCTAACAACCCCAGCCGAACCAGCGACATGACTATGTTCTCCGCAAGCGCAGCATGGTCCATCCTCCCGAACCCCCGGGCCACCCCCGCCAGAACGTTACTGATGGTCAGCAGTGGAACGATGATCCCGATGAAGCGAAGCGCCGGGGCCAGAGCGGGTGCATCGAAGAGGCTCTCGGCGATGGGGGTGGCGGCGGCAAAAAGGACGCCCCCCATGACGCAACCGACCGCTACGGAGATGCCGAGGCCGATCTGTATCGTCCCCCATACCCCCTCGCGGTCTCCCCTCCCGGAGAGGATGGCGACGTAGCGAACCATCGCATCGTCTAAACCAAGCTGAGAGATGCCGGCCAGCAGCGCAGCAGCGCTGATCGCGAGGACGTACAGGCCATATTCGGCTGGGCCCATCAAGCGTGCCAGAAGGAGAGCGATCACGAATCGGGCCGCGAACTCGAAGAAGCTCCCTCCCGCTAGATAGCCGGTGCCCTTCGCGGTCGCGAGGACGCCATCCGACGCCCTCGAGGTGGGAGAGCGGCGGCCGTCGAGAAGGTTAGGAACGCTCGGAGACATGCTGCTTCTTCCTCCCCTTCGTCCCCTGCTCAGCGCCGTTGGCGTTGCGGTTCGGGGGCCTGCAGATCGTGCGAGCCACATGGATCGCGTCCTGATCTCCACTGAAGGTGCCGCTCACGAACTCGCAGGCGCTCCGCGTCATCCTCAGGGAGAAGGGAGTCTCGCGGCTATCGCAGTCGGCCAAGGAGTCGACGACCGATTGCCAATCAAGGAGTACCGCCTCAGTCTGGGCCGCGCTCTGGTCTCGGAGGACGACGGCGATCCGCCCATCGTCCAGCAGGCCGATCACGTCCTCATCCCTCAGGGTGGAGCGCAGCACGCTCGCGATGATCCGTTGCCTGTTTCTGATCCACGAATGAGCCGACCCTCCATGATCGTCGCCCTCCTCCGTGATCGTCATGAGCCCGAAGCTGAAGTTCCCGTCGCCTTCACCTGCCCGCCTTATCTCGAGAGCGAGGCGTACCCCCAAGGTCGTCTCCGTGTAGATGTCCTCGACCGGGAGTGCCGCGTCCATATCCGGATCGGAGCCTTCTTCGTCGACCGGAAGAGAGCCGCCAGCCGAGACCGTCCCGAAGGGGCTCTCGGAAACGGTCTCGGCGGCGGCGGTGGAGGGTGAAGGAGACCGTTCCGATCCCGAGCCCAACTCCGGCTCTTCCAGGGTCGCGAGCAAGCCGCCGGCTTGGGATCCGCGAGCCGGCTCGTTCCCGAGAAGACCATCCCGAGGCGCGGGGGCAGGGTTCCGGCTCGATTCGAACAACGAGGCGAGGTAGTCGACCACGAAGATGAGCCCCAGGCCGAAAAACGCTCCCAAGAACATGCCGATGGCGATCGTCATCATCTTGTTCGGACCGACGGGTGAATCCGTAGCCTTCGGCGCGTCTAGAGGCTCGAGCTTGTACGCCTCATCCGATTCGTCGACGAACGAAACGGTCGCCTCGGTTACCGCCAGCGCAAACATCCGCGTCGAACCGGGAGCGGGGCCTTGGACGCTGATGGAGAGGATGTTGGTTCCGGTCAGGACCTCGGCGGAGACGGTCATCTGGTCGGTGTCGAGAGGATCGACCTCTTCCTCGGCACTCGACCGGATCAGGTCGCTGCTGGCGATGGAGGCGTAGGTAGCATTGATCGACTCCCCACGGATCAGCGTGTCGAATCCTCGGACCGATTCCTCCGCATTTCCGGCTCTCGGGCCGAGGACGAACGTTCCCTTCGATTCGTACACGGGAGGCCGGGGCAGAACCATCAGGCAGGTGGCTGCGGTGGCGATCGCGAAAGCCAGGAAGCCGATCCACCACCGTCTCCTGATCGCGTCGAGGAAACGCCTCAGCTCCATTCGACTCTTCCTCGCGATCGGGTCGCGAACGCGCTCTTCGAACGGATCGCCGGCTTCATCTAGAGACCGGTCGGTTCGACGGCGGTTTCTTCCACGACCTCGCCGGGGGGATCAAGGATCAGGGCATTGCCGTTCCGCCGGTGATGATCGTCGGGCGCTAGGTCCACATCCTCGGGCCCATCCGGTGCCGCGTCGTGTCCATTCGCACTGTGCCCATTGGCGTCGTGCCCATTGGCGTCGTGTCCGTTCGCACCGTTTCCATTCACGCCGTTTCCATTCGCGCTCTGCGTTTCGCCAACGCGCTGAGTTCTCGCCAGCCGCGATCCGTTCGCGAGTGCAGGCATCCGGGGCTTTCGACGCTGGCCGCCGTTGACGATGCGGACGTCCAAGGACTCGTTCCCTTGCGACGCGTCGGAGGCAGCTGGGACTCGTTCCCCGTGACGCGCATCTGAGGGAGCGGAGGCATCGAGCCGGATCGGGGTCGGAGACTCGATCGGCGGCAACGATCCCGAGCCGTTGGAGTTCGCGTCCTTCTCTCCAACGATGGCGATGGGCACACCACCCTCGTGCAGCGATCGCTGAGCCGCTTCGATCACCCGCACGACACTGGTGCCGTTGGCGCCATCCGTCACGGGCTGCTTTCGCTGGGAGACGCACTCGATGAAGTGCCTACATTCGACCCGAAGAGGTTCTTCGAATTCGATATAGGGGCTAACGACGCTCCCGTAATGGTAGGCGAATTGGAATTCGCCAAACGTGTCCGTCTGGCGGATCGTGCTGACGTTCTTGTCGTACATCTTGAGCTTCTCGTGGCTCTCGAGATCGTCGTAGATGACCATCTGGCGTCGGCCTACAACCGTTATACGCCTGGTCTTACAAGGATCCAGCCAGCTCATTCGGGCATGAGCGAGGATCCCGCTCGGGAACGTGAGCGTCATGTAGGCAACGTCCTCTATTGATTCCTGTACGCATGCGAGGCCTCTCGTGCTAACGGCCACCGGCTCCTCTCCGAGGAGATGGAGGAGGATCGATATGTCATGAGGCGCAAGATCCCAGATCACGTTGAGCCTCGGGTGGAATAGGCCGAGTCCGACGCGCACGGCGTCGATGTAGCGGATGTCACCCAGTCGCCCTTCATCGATCATCTGTTTCAGCATGTTCACGGCGGGGTTGTAGGCGCCGATGTGCCCGACCATCAGGATGCGTCCATGACGACGCGCGACATCCGTCAGTTGGATCGCATCGGCAACCGTGGTCGCAAGCGGTTTTTCGACAAGGACATCCAGTCCGCGCTCGAGGCACGATCTGACGATCGCGAAGTGCGTCTCCGGTGGGGTGGCAACAACGACTGCATCGAGGTCCATGTCGAGCAACTCGTCGAGCTCGGCCCGGAAGTGCGGGATCTGTGGGAATCGCTCGCGGATGTGGTCCCGACGGGCTTCGTCGCGATCGGCGACGACGTGTACCGATGCGCCCCGCAGCTCGACGAACGTACGGATCAGGTTCGGGCCCCAATAGCCGGCCCCGATCACACCTATCTTCACATCGTCCATTCAGTCCGCCCCCTTCATCGACAGGACGACAGGGATCGTGAGGAGCAGGACCTTCAGGTCGAACCAGATCGATTGCCTGGCGAGGTATTCCAGGTCGAGGCGAAGCATGTCCTCGAAGCCGATGGCGCAGCGACCCCTTACCTGTGCCCATCCGGTCAGTCCGGGTAGTCCCGTCAAGCGCAAGAGATGATGCTGGCGGTAGAGATCCACCTCGTACGGGACGGGTGGACGGGGTCCAACGAGACTCATCTGTCCTCGCAATACGTTCCAGAGCTGAGGCAGCTCGTCCAGGCTCAGCCTCCGTAGGAGGACGCCAACCCGCGTCACCCGCTGATCGCCGGCGGGGCGGAATGACTCGCCTTCCTGACGATGTGGTCTCAGCGATGAGAGGGCCTCTTCGTCGCCAGATAGATACGCCGTCATGTATCTCTGATGGATAGACTGATCGGCGTCGACCGTCATCGTCCTGAACTTGTACAGAGTGAAGGGCTCAACGATCCATTCCGTCCGGCCCTCGATCCTGACGCGCCGTCCACGGAGCCGTTGCTGAGTGAAGATGACAGGGCCTCGACTGTCGAGCTTGATCGCGATCGCGATCAGTATGAGCAGTGGCAGGGCGAGCAGAAGTGCCACCGTCGCCAGCGTCGCATCGATCCCGCGTTTCACGACGTGATACGCCCCGCGGGTGTCATAGCGGAGAGCGGAGTGCGGTTCCGTCTCCGTCGTGTAAAGCGGCGCCGTTCCCGTCTCTACGCCGAGCTGATACATGATCGTCCTCTTAGTCGGCTCGGCGGCGCCGCCGGCCTCTGGCGGTCCCAACCTGAGCCCTGATGAGCCGGCGGGGCGCACCGGGGAGCGCACGTCGGCGCGATCTCGCTCGCTGATGCAACTGTGTGGGCAGGGATCGGGATGAAGGGTGCATCAAGGACCGCCAAGGGCTTGCACCGGGGCGCGAACGCGCTCACGGGCGGCCGCGTCGCCGGCGGATCGCCCAACCGAGTAGTACGTCAAGCCCGCTCTTGCGGCTTCGTCGGGCTCGTAGAGGTTTCGAGCGTCGATGAGAATCGGGTAGCCGAGAAGGTTTCGGACGAGCTCGAGATCGAGGCTGCGGAACTCCGGCCAATCCGTGCTGAGGATCGCGCAGTGGGCCCCACGAACTGTCTCGTACGCGTCGGCACCGATCTCCAACGTGGGCAACGCCGCAACGGCATTGGAGCAGGCCTGGGGGTCGTAGCCGACGACATCGGCGCCTTCTTCGACGAGCCGTTCTGCCAGCTTCAGTGCAGGAGAGAAGCGCACATCGTCCGTCCCAGGCTTGAATGAGAGCCCAAGCAGCGCGATCCGCTTCCCCTCCATGTTCCATAGGGCGTCCCGCACCTTGTCCACGACGCTTTCGACGGCTTCGTCATTGATCGCGGCGACGTCGGCGAGCAATTGGAAGTCGTAGCCCAGCCGTGCAGCCAGGCGCTGGAAAGCAACGAGATCCTTGGGAAAGCAGTAACCCCCGTACCCGAGGCCGGATTGCAGGAAATGCGGCCCGATCCGGGCGTCGGACCCCATGACTTCGGTGACCGAGACCACATCCGCGCCCGCCCTCTCGCAGATGCGTGCTAGGGCGTTCGCGTACGAGATCTTCAAGGCGAGGAATGCGTTGCACGCATGCTTCGAGAGCTCGGCCGTGGCGATGTCTGTCTCGATCATCCGGGAGCCGTTCTGCAGGATCGGCGCATACAGTTCCCGGAGGACGGCGAATGCATGAGGCGAGTCGGCTCCAACCAGGATCCGATCCGGTTGGAGCGAGTCTTGGACGGCCTGTCCTTCTCGGAGGAACTCGGGGTTGGACACGAAGTAGAGGTGCTCGGCGATATCGGGTCTCTCGAGCTGCAGCACACCTCTGACGCGGGCAGCGGTTCCCGCCGGCACGGTGGACTTCTCTACGATCACCGCCCCCCGCTTTGCGTTCCGCGCGACGGTTCGCGCCGCCTCTTCGACCGCCACCAGGTTTGCCTCACCGTTTAGCCGAGCCGGGGTGCCGACACAGATGAACACGACGTCTGCTCCAGAACCCGCCTGGTTGACGTCCGCAGAGAACGTGAGCGCCCCGCTTTCGGTGGTCCGGACCAGCAGCTCGTCCAGCCCCGGCTCGTAGAAGGGGGTCCCCCCCGCCTGCAGACTCCGAACCTTTGCATCGTCGATGTCGAATCCGGAGACTTCGTGTCCGATGGCCGCGAGGGAAGCGCAGGTGACCAATCCCACGTGGCCCGCACCCATTACTGCGACCTTCATGGACGTCCCCTCTCTAGGTGGTGCGCGGCGTCATGTGCGCGCTTGAGCCACTGTACGGAGCGACGGAAGGTCAGGTCATGGAGCCGCGGTCGTATTCGACCTACGGCGTATGGGTGATGGGGGCGAACCTAGATGTTGGGTCAGTCCTCTTGCAGATCACAACTCTGCCCCGCCCGAAGACAGCGCCTCACCAGGCGCTCGAGCGGGGCTTGCTTCCACGTGTTCCAGAAGTCCGCATGAGGGGACGTCGTATGGTCGGCGAGGTGGTAGTCGGGCCCGTGACTCACTGGGAAGATCACGCGTATGTGGACTTGAGGGATCTTGACGGGGTGCGTCTTCGGGCATAGATCGTCGGAGATATCGGTACTGGTTCCGTCGTCATCGTCGTAGGCGTAGGCGAGGTGCCCGCGATGGTCCCCGGAGTCGTTGCGGAGACCGTCCCAACATGGAGGGAAGGACACATGGAGCTTCAGTTCCCGATCCTCGCAGTCGGGTGGGCTGGCCGCCCTCGTCTCTAGGGCGTTGTCGCTCTGGCCTTCGCAGGTCCAGTACGCGTGCGGATAGCTGCCCTCTCCTCCTGCAACGACGCGCAGGTCTGGCGGGAACGGGATCGTGGTGCCATAGTCGATCGGGCGGGACCGGTAATAGATGATCATGCGCTCCGGCTCGACGAAGCCACTGGGCCCCATGAGCGGCGGGACCCAGTAGCCCGCGGTGTCGCTCGAGAGTCCGCATGATGTGCCGGCTTCTAACGTCGAGCGGTACGTTGAGTCCGAGTCGACGGACCTGTTGCCGAAGAAGTCGTGCATGTGAGCACTTTTCGTTCCGGGAGGGCCCGGTGCGACGATCGGATCGACCTGTTTGCGATGAGAAAAGTCACATTCGACGCGGAATGAGGCGTGATCCGACTCAGTGGAGGGGGGCGCGTACGTCGTGCACTGAACGTGCCCTGCCGCGCTCGCGGTAAAGCCGCAGGAGTCAACGACTCGGCCACTCGCATTGATCAGTCGGGCCCGATCACCCCCGTCGTCCCAGACGTCTTTCTCGCGCCAGTACCGGTAGGTCGGCGTCTGTGCGCCTCGACCCGAGTAGATCCGTATCAAGCCGCCCCCTGGGATCGCGAGATCGCGCAGTCTGTAGGTCCGCCCGACCGAGTTCTTGACCTTCCACCCGTCGAGGGCGATCCGTCCCCGGCACGAGTTGGTCAATTGGATCCACTCGCGCGAGATCGCGGGCGCGTGACCCGAAGGGTCAAAGGCGATCCGGTTGATCGCGACACATCCAGAGGCTGCGGCGGACGCCTCCGCAGCCGCGTTCCGGGCCGAAGCCCCGAGCGGAACGGCCGTGGCAGAGGCGAGGAGGACGATGGCGACGCAGATCCGCACGCCGGGGATGCGAGGGGTTCTCAGGGCGGGGTCCTTCCGGACGACTCTCTGGAGGCGACAGGGAGTCTATCGGCCGGAAACCCAGCGTCTTTACAGGGCTAGGGGCCGGCTAGGGGCCGGGAGTCGCTCCTAGGCGAGGGTTTCGGCGATGTCCACCCGGTTCCGCATCACGAACGCAGCGGCCTCGAGGCGTGAATGAACCCCGAGCTTGGCGAGGATGTGTTGGATGTGCGTCCTAGCGGTTTCCGGACTGATCACGAGGCGTTCGGCGATCTCGTTGTTGTCTGCCCCCAGTACCAGGAGCGAAAGCACTTCCTTCTCCCGTGTGGTCAGTTTCGCGATCACTCGGAGAGCCGCCTCGCGGTCCTTGCGACCGCGGAGCAACTCATCGAGGAGCGTGCGGAGCATAGTGGAGGGAAGGACCATCTCGCCGCGTTGCAGGGCCCAGGTCGCATCGAGCAGCTCCATGAAGGAACTCTCTTTCTTGAGGAAGCCGTTGATGCCCGCCTCTACCGCCTCGAACAGCTGATCGTCGTCTCCCGTTCCCGAAAGGAAGAGGACGCCGCACTCCGGTAGCGATCGTTTGATCCGACGAACCGCCTCGACCCCGTCGATGCCGTCGAGATCTTCGTCGATCATCGCAACCTCTGGGCGAAGCTTGAGCGCGCACGAGACGGCTTGCGGTCCTTCCCCTGTGTCCAGGACGACTTCGATGTCGGCTTCGCCTTCCAGGGCGGAACGGATCGCCTCACGAAAAAGGGCCTGACGGCTGGCGATCAGAACGCGGGTCGGGCGCTTCGTCGCCTCGACAACGGACGCCGGCGCCTGCGACCGCGTAGATCCGTCGACGAGTGGGGCGGCCAGGGCTGTCATGTCGGGAGTCACCGTACCGACGGCTCGTGAACGCGTCGTCAGAACATAGACGTACGCGGGCTACGGAAGTCGTAGCAGGCATCTACGAGATCTGCGGGAGCGAACTACGGATTCGGCATGAGTGGAGGGCGGCGACCAGGAGGCCCGTCGGTTCACCTCAGGTAGCGAAGCGCCTGCCCTGCGGAGCGATGATCCCGTACTTGATGGCGAGCGCGACTGCCTCTAGTCGAGAATGAGCTTGTAGCTTAGTGAGGATGTTCTGGATGTGAGTACGAACGGTGTTGTTCGTCACGCCGAGCTCCCGAGCGATCTTCTGACTGCTGAGGCCCTTGCTCAACAGGAGTAGCACGTCCTTCTCCCGGCGAGTGAGCTGCTGCCGGATCAGGGCTGCATGCTCTTCCTCGGGGCTCAGCGTCCCGGTAACGGAGCGGGCGAGCCGATGCGGCATGACGAGCTGCCCGTCGAGCACGTTCTTCACCGCCCCGATGAAGTTCTTCAGCGGCATGTCTTTCAGGAGATAGCCGCGAAAGCCGGCGGCGACAGCCTCCTGAACGAGCTGCGCGTCGCCATGGGCCGTGACCGCAAGGAGAGCCGTGCCGGGAAGGAGCTTGAGGATGTGTTTGCCGACATCGATGCCCCAGCCATCCGGAAGCTGTAGGTCGATCAAACAGATATCGGGCTCCAGGCTGGCAGCCATTGCGACGGCTTCGGCCGCCGTCGCCGCGCGGCCAACGATCCTCACGTTGTCCTCGACCAAGACGCTTTCCAGAGCTTCTGAGAACAGTTTGTGGTCGTCAACGAGCAGGACGTGTACGAGCGGTTCCGCATTCTCGGGACGTTGGACGCCACCGTCGTCCGTCGCTCCCCGGCTCATCGGCGGCCGGCTAGTCGCGGCATCACGATATGGAAGGTTGTCAAACCACGATCGTTTCGAACGCGGATGGATCCCCCGTGTGCCTCCAGGATCCTTCGCGCAAGGAACAATCCCAGTCCAGAGCCGCCCGATGACGCTCCAGCGTTGCTGCCACGGAAGAAGGGTTGAAATACCTTCTCCCGCTCCTCCGCGTCGATCTCCGGGCCGGGGGACGAGATACGCAGCTCAACGAGCTCGCCAACCGAGACGATGCTGATGTCCACGGCTGCGGCGTTCGACGAGTAGCCGAGAGCGTTTCGGACGACATTCGCAACTGCTGAGCGTAGGGAGTGCTCCTCCGCCACGATCTCGATCTCCGACGGTCCCGAGATCCGAACCTCCCTCTCTCCGCGCTCGAGGAGGGAGGAATCGACGGCCTCGTCGATGATCTGGCGCAGGTTCTCCCGCCTGAGGTCGAGATCCGAGAAGCCTTTGCAGCACCGCAGGAGGATCTCGGCAAGGTGCGAGGTTCGTTCTAGTTCCTCGCGGGACCGATCCAACAGAGACAGGTTCACGGAGCTGTTGACCGCGACGTCGATCGCGTTTCGGGCGGCCAGCAGTGATCCCCTCACCTCGTGGATCGCGCAGGCCATCCCTGCCTCCGTCTCCTTGTTGCGTTCCCTCTCTCTGTCCGTGGCCCCGCATCGATCGATCGCCGTCCTCAGGGCCGGGATCATCGAACGGAGAAGGTCGCGGTCCTTGGACTCCTCGCATGCAGCGATGAACAGCACCGTCCCGAACCAGGTCACGGATACAGCGCCCGTGGTACGTCTCCCCGCGAAGAGGTCGCACACGTCTTCTCGCTCTGCCGGGAGACACTTCTCCCACGGGGGGAGGTTGCGGATCCGGTTGGGGAGCTCGTGGACGTCGATCGCGACGGAGGCCGTGAAAACCATTCTGGCCGAACCGGCGTTCATCACCCAGATCGCGGCCGGAGTCGAGGCCCGTTCGCTCCAGTACTGTGTGGTCGTCGAAGCGACCTCGGAGAGAGAGGAGCACGCGACCAACGCGTCGGCGAGCTTGACTCGATGCTCCAATTCCGCCAACTCGGCGCCATCGGAGCATCGGTCGATCAGACCGTCGAACGCGAGCGTGCCGAGGTCGCCTACCGGCTTCAGCCGGGCGCCGCCCTCGCGGGGTCTGGCGCCCTCGATCTCCAGCTCGAGCGTCCCAAGGGATCCTCGCCGACCTACGAACGAAAGTTCGGTCGTCCACGAGCTCTGGTTGTGGGTCGGTTCCTTACCTGCAACCGAGCGACCCCGGCGCCCTCCGGCCCCCGAGCCCCTTGCGGAGATCAGCATCGGGTGCAGGGGCCGGAAGTTCGCCGTCAAGATCCGAGCACCCGTGAGCGCCTCCACTCCGCGCGCGACCAAACCGAGGACCGACCCGATCTCGTGGCCGATCTCGTCCACGAGCGATGAGGCGGCGCGACGCTGGGTTTGAGTCGCGTAAGGCGCTCGCGCGAGTCCCCGTTGCCCGGTTACGGCTTCGTCCGGTAACGCGGCATCGCTAAGCGGAGCAATCGTCGACTCGCTGATGAAATCCCCCTCTGTCTGCTGCAGTCCCACGTCCCGAAATGCCCCAGTCCCACGTCCCGAAATGCCCCAGCCCCGATTCACAGCCCCTGGAGGGACTCCGTGTCGTGACGTTGAAGGTCGCGAAGCGGAGTCGTCCAATTACTATTTGTTACCAGATTGGGACGCGTTGCAAGCCCCTTAGGACTATTTTCCAGGCTATTTTCGCGACGCCGAAGCGTTGAGGGCGGCCAACGCCGGGCTAGCACCCGCGTACGACAATCCACCCTTGTCGTGATATATACGGCGCATTGGGGGTCGGCGTCGCCGAGGCGGACGCTTCGACCTGCATACTTCGTAGCGGAACTACGCCGGATGGTACTTGGGCAGGGAGCGGCTCCGGAAAAGGGTGGGAGGAGCGATCCGGCAGAAGGAGCGATCCGGAGCCGACAGATATGTCGAACTAGGAGGCGGAGTGAAGGTCCTCGTGACGGGCGCGGCAGGCTTCGTGGGGTCGCACCTTTGCGAATATCTGCTCGACGAGGGCGATCGGGTGGTCGGGCTGGACTCGTTCACTCCTTACTACCCCTCTACGATGAAGCGGCGCAATATCGCTCACCTCATGAACCATCCTTCTTTCGCGCTGGTTGAAGAGGATCTTGGGCGCGCGTCCCTCAGCTCACTTCTGGACGATGTGGACGTCGTATATCACCTGGCCGGCCAACCAGGCGTCCGCGCGTCGTGGGGGCGCGAGTTCGGTGACTACGTCAAGCACAACGTAGAAGCGACCCAGAGGTTGTTGGAGCACGCGCGGGGCGTGCCCCTGAGGAAGTTCGTGTTCGCGTCCAGTTCCTCCGTCTACGGAGATGCCGAGCGTTACCCGACGCCTGAGGACACGCCGCCTCAGCCGATCTCGCCGTACGGTGTGACGAAGCTCGCAGCGGAGCACCTCGCCGAGCTCTATCGATACAACTTCGGGGTTCCAACCATCTCACTACGCCTTTTCACCGTCTACGGGCCGCGCCAGAGACCGGACATGGCCTTCTCGCGGCTGATCGAGTCCGCTCTCGGCGGCGACCCATTCCATCTCCACGGAGACGGCCAGCAGACGCGCGACTTCACTTTCGTTGGTGATGTCGTGCGCGCGATGAGAGATGCAGCCTTCTCCGACTGGTGCGGCGTCGCGAATATCGGTGGGGGCTCGAGGGTCTCGATGTCCGACGTGATCCGCGAGGTCGCGAGCATGTGCGGGCCGCCGGCCCTCGTCCACGGACCCCAACAGCACGGGGACGTGCGGCATACTGCCGCCGACATCAGCGTCGCAGCGAGATGGTTCGCTTATCGTCCGCGGACGAGCATCAATGAGGGTCTCAGGTCGATGATCGAGTGGGAGCGGCGCGCCCGGGTCGTCGTGAGGCCTCATGAAGAGGATCGGAGTCTTCGCCTCGTCGACCTGAGCCACGAAGGCGGAAGGTCCGGAGGTTGACGCGCAGCATTGCCTTTAGGCCCTCCGACGGCTCCCCGGTTCGAGACGAACCTGACTACCCGAAACGGACCTGGATGTAGCAGAGTCATCGTCGGGCGCCTACCTCGGGCGCGAAGAGGGGACCGGCTAGTTCGCCGGCTCCCCTCTACCACCCTCCTCGATCGCGACCAGACCCTTTCGTGGTCATATATCGGACCGCCGGCTTCAACACAAACGCTGGAGCCGGCAGCGTCCGCGATCGAGCAGGCGAGCGCGGCCGCCGGGGACAAGCTGGTGCACATCATGGGTGGCGCCGGCATCATCCAGCAGGCGCTGGCGGCGGGGCTGGTCGACGAGCTGTTCCTGCACGTCGCCCCGGTGATCCTGGGCGACGGTACCCGCCTGTTCGAGAAACTCGGCGGCCCTGAACAACTGGAGAGGACCGAGGTGATCGAGTCCCTCCACACCACTCACCTGCGGTACCAGATCCCGAAGGGAAGCGCGTAGAGTGCCGCAGCTCGCCCATTCCGTTACGCTGCATGCTCAACTCTCCCGGAGGATCAGGAGGTTTTTGATGTTCGTCCAGATACTGCGAGGCCGGGCCACGGACACCGACGCCATCAGGCGTCAGATCGACACATGGTACGACGACCTGAGCCCCGGAGCCACTGGATGGCTGGGAAGTACCGGCGGGGTCACCGACGACGGCAGCTTCATCGCCTCGTTTCGGTTCGAAACGCCGGAGGCGGCGCAGGCAAACAGCGATCGCAGTGAGCAAACGCAGTGGTGGAACGAGACCTCGAAGTACCTGGAAGCGCCGCGCTTCTGGGATTGCACGCTGGTCGAGGAGTACAAGGGAGGCGGCTCGGACGACGCGGGGTTCGTGCAGGTCGTCCAGGGCAGGGTGCTCGACCCTGCTGGGTTCCGGGAGGCCGCTCTGAGCATGGGCGGAACACCCCGCAGTGATGTCATCGGGGGAGTGGCGGCGTGGGATGGGAGTCGCTTCACCGAAGTCATCTACTTCACGTCCGAGGAGGAGGCTCGAGAGGGCGAGAAGTCGCAGGCGCATAACATCGCCCTCGAGTTGATCTGGCCGGTAACGCAAGACCTTCAATACTTCGATCTACGGGAGCCCTGGTTGGTGAGCCCTAAGACGGGCTAGCCTTCTTGACCTCAGTGCTTCTCGGCCACCATTCCGATCATTCCGATCGCGACCGGCGGCTTGCACGTTGGACGACGTATGCGAGTACGGCGGATAAAGCCGAAATGACCAGGGCGGCAACGATCGCGCTCCCGAAGCCGTCCAATTTGATCAGAGGTGTGATCCACGCGGCGATCGCCAACAACGCGCCGTTCACGACCAGAGCGAAGAGACCCAAGGTGACGAGTGTAATTGGGAGCGTTAAGAGTCTCACGAGCGGTCCGATCACCGCATTCACGAGCCCGAAGACGAGAGCAACCACGAAGTACCCGAGGACCCCTTCTTCCACGTCGAACCCCGGCAGGGTGGCGGCCGCGATTGCGATCGCTACAGCCAGGATGACCCAACGCCACAAGATTCCCCTCAACACCAGTTCCTCCCTGATAGAGCCGTGGGTCATGGGTCCGATCCCAGTACTGCCCACGAGGGAGTGATTCGACGAAGGTGCGCGCGACTACGACGATTGTCGGATGCCTGCCCGCACTTTCTCCCTAGCCTTGTACCTTGTCCTCCGAAACCCGGCGGGTCGCAACCAATACTCGGTTTTCGAACAGCGCTTCGAATAGAGAGAGGCGCAGCTCGTCCTCGGTATCTACGTTGGCCGGACTGTCGGGCTTGATCGCCCAGTCACGCAGGGCTGCTTTGTTAGAGAAGAATGGCGAGATCTCTCGGCTTCGCCAGTCCCCCGCAGCGTTCTTGAACCGTTCGACGAACGCCAGTGCGTCGACCATGTCAGGCCCGGCATCAAGGTTGTTCCAGCGCAACGATCCCCAGTCCCAGTGTGAGTTCTCTGGGATCTCGACGTGCCCATACCAGCCGGCAACGTTCGGGAACTTTGAGTGTCGTCGTCGGTAGCTTTCAACCGCGATGGTCCCCTCATCCTGTTTGTCTGGCCAGACGTGATCTCGAGGAACACCGAGGTCGTCGTGAGCCAGCTCTTTAATGCCGCGAGGGCGTCTCGCTGGAATGACGCACTAGGCAGCCACGACTCCTGGCTCGATGACCCGATTAGCTCGAACTGGATCCGGATGAACCTGTTCGTTTCCGCGATGCCGCCGGGATCATTCCTCAGTGTCCCGCATGACTTCCCCAGGCCCCTGTGCTGCCACACGTTCGCCCGACCGACCGTGAATGTTGGTGCGTCTGTTTGGCCTTCTCCGTACGAGGGAAGCTGGGTTCCTTCCGTCGTATGTCCGCATCCCTTCGGTGGACTGTCAAGGTTGACGTCGCCGAACTGTCTCTCGGCAGGACGGTGGACAACCTCGATCCCACCCGGCAGCTTGTTGATGAACCCGGTCGCCATTGGCTACATCCCTTCGTCTGGTTGGGACCCTGCACGTCTCGCAAATGATAGGGACCTGCACATATCGCAAGTATCCCGCAGTGATGCGGAGGACTCAATCCCCAAGTGCCGGGCTCACCAAGGTCTCAAACCTGCTTGCCTGTCGTGCTGCTAGAAAGACGACGCTTCGTCCGATGCCTCCCTTGCCATCAGGGCCGAGTGCCCGCAGGTGTTTGTTTGCGGCTCCATCGTGCTCCTCGCTCTTACAGATAACGACAAGCTCTGGCAAAGTCGTCCATATCTACACTCCTAAGTAGCCTCCGCTTGGTCGGAGCGCAACTGGCGGGGCTGCGACTCTCGAGAAGCGGGCAGTGATGCCCCGGTTGCGGTGGCGTTCGTTCGCAGACGCAAGTGGGATCCGATTGACTCCCCCAAAGAGGTGAGTAACTCACCCGGTCGGGAGTTCTGAAGAATTGGCAGATAGTGGTTAGATGTTTGTCGACCCTGGCCCCCGGCCACACACAAGCCGAATGTCAAACCACACCACGCCCCACCCCCATCCCAAGCCGAGCGACGGATCCTGCGCGCTCAGTCTGCTTGGAACTCTGTTCGGGCGGTCGCGATGACTATGAGTAGTGGAAAAGAGCAATCTGCGTCCCATACTCAGGACCCGGTTGCAGCGAGGGGCTCTTGGAGGGGTTCGGGCCTCGCCTCTCGAATGATCGCTAAGGGCGTAGCCGGTTCCGAGGGCGACTATCGCAATGCCGTCATGGCCACGCTCGACGGGATCCTGGTGGTAGATCTCGAGGGAACGGTCCGGTTCGCCAACCCTGCAGCCGAAGGGCTTAGCGGCTCAGGATGAGTTGAGCGCCGAACTCCACGGACCATTGGTCCTGGCCCACAAGGTGCTGGCCCGGCGAGGTGGGTGGAGTTGGAGCCACCAGCGATCTTGCTGTCATTATCATGTCGTCCATGAGACGAAGGAGTCTTGCGCTGGGATCCATCGCCCTGTTGGCAGCGTTCATCGGTAACCCGGCTGTTGGGGCGGATCACGGACGCGGCGGCGATGGATCGACTGGGATCCTTCTTCGCGTGCTCGCCGGTTGGCTCATCGCTCTCGCACTCCTGGCCGCCGCTCAACCTGCGACGCGAGGACTGGGAGCGACCGAACTCACTGGGGGCGGTTTCAACGTGGCACAAGGCGACAGCCTTCGTCACGGCCAGGGCCCCCTGAAGCGGTTCATCGTCGAGGTTGAGGAGAGTCTCAACATCCGGGCGAAGCGTTTCGCCGAGAAAGTCCAGAACATCTTGTTCGACCGACGATCGTGGATCCGATCCAAGACCTTTTCGCTCAAGCGGGTCGACTCTACCCCCGCTGCCTTCCGTGTGACCTTGGCGACCCGCTCGACCACAGACCGGCTTTGCTACCCCTTGCTGACCAACGGCAGCTACTCGTGCTGGAACGGATCGCGCGCCGTGATCAACGTCTGGCGATGGAGGAACGGCGCCAAGTCGTACGGCGATCATCTCAAGGGTTACCGGCGCTACCTCATCAATCACGAGGTCGGACACGGGCTAGGCCACTCCCACAAGAATTGCCCCCGTCGGGGAGACAAAGCCCCGGTCATGCTCCAACAGACGATCGGCTTGCAGGGCTGCAGGCGGAACCCGTGGCCGAAACACGCCGAGCTTCCTTAGGACACTCGGGCGGACGGCGGAAGCGGTTGGCTCGGACTCTCAACGCGAGGGTGATCGAGACGAAGTCGTCCTCAGTCGACGGGCACCTCGAACAGGTATTCCCTCGGCGTTCCCGGTCTGCTGGCGGAGCATGTGATCCGTCTCGAGCTCGCTCGCCGAACGGTGATGTCGGCCTCGAGTAAAGCCCCACTCGGGTCTCGGAACACGACTCTCGCCCGGCCCCCTCCCCGTTCGAGCCGGGTTTCGAAGGCGAGGTCGTCGATCCCCTCCAGATGGTTCCTCTGGCGTAGGAAGACGTCGGCCGCCTGAACCACCGGATCGAAGGTCGATCGCCCACGGTAGTGCTCGAGGTCTATCCGACCGCTTTCGTACGAGGTTGCGATCCGGACCGACGCGCGTTCCGTTACCCGCCCGAAGTACGCGCCGTGCGGCATACAGACCAGGTTGGCGGCGAAACGATCTCCACCCACGTGCGAGGTCTCCCAGGTCTGCTCGGGCCGGGGGCCGGAGAGGTGGCTGGCGATGCCTCGTCCGTAGGTTCCACAGCATGCGTCGTGCTCGGAGTGTGTGCACACCAGATAGAGGGGATCGCTTCGCGGCGTCCCGGTCGAAGGGGGACGTCCAGCAGCCATGCCGGTGAGATCATCGTCGAGGATCTCCTCCGCCGCCTGGACGTGCATCTCTTGTATCCATTGCTCGTTCACGCCACTGTGTACGAGGAACAGACGCTCGCTGTCCGTTCCCGTGGCGATGGGCCGGCGGATCAGCAACGGTCGGATCCGGTGGCGTCGCAGTCTGGGCTGGAGGTGACGGACCAATGGGTTCTCGAGCGCGGCCTGCATGATCACGTCACGCCCCCACGGCTCATCATGCTGAATGAGGATCCAGTTGCGCACGCGGGATGCGGTAC
>JALZOM010000166.1 GCA_030913945.1 Actinomycetota bacterium | reverse complement strand
ACCGTCCCCCCGGGCGCCGTTCTCGCCATACTCAACGACCGCAACGAACAAGAGGTCGTCGTGAACCCGAACATGCTGCAGGGGAGGACCACTCCGATCGAAGCGATAGACCCGTCGGCGTGAAATTTCTGCCGCGCATATGCCGCGCGGCGAAAACGAATCACAAGGAACTAAGGACGCGGACACCGTCTGACCTGCGGCTTTGAGGTGGGGCCGGCTGGACTCGAACCAGCGACCAACGGATTATGAGTCCGCCGCTCTGACCAACTGAGCTACGGCCCCCTCAGCTGCAAAGATAGAGCCTACGCGCGGGTGCCCAGCCTTCCAGGCGCTGACACCTGGCCCACCCGGGCGAATAGGGAGGAATCGCAAGCTCCGGGGGCGGGACTCGAACCCGCAACCCTCCGGTTAACAGCCGGATGCTCTGCCAATTGAGCTACCCCGGATCGGCGGGGACATCCTAAGGGTCGAGATGCCCGATGCCTCTCTATCGGCCTCCCGCCCTCCCGCCTGAGATTGGCGGTCGAGGAAAGCGGGCAATACGATGGACGACACACACGTCTAACCACCAGGAGGAATGCATGCGCGGACGACTGGGATTCCTAATCGGGTTCGGGGCGGGCTACGTCCTGGGCACCAAGGCCGGCACCGAACGCTACGAGCAGCTCAGGCGCCTCTACGAGAACCTGGTCACGTCGCCGCAGTTCCAGCAGGCCACCGGTAAGGCCAAGGAGACGGTCGGGTCGGGGCTCGGGAACGCGAAGGACAAGGCTTCGGAAAGCGTGAACAAGGTTCAGGACGCGGTCAAGGATCGGCGTTCCGGCGGGGCCCAGAGCGGCCTCTCGGTCGCTCCCCCACCCACCTAGGCCCTCGATCTACTCGAGGTAGTCGCGCAGCTTCTGGCTGCGCGATGGATGGCGCAGCTTCGAGAGAGTCTTCGACTCGATCTGTCGGATGCGCTCACGCGTCACGCCGAACTTCCTGCCGACCTCTTCCAGGGTTCGAGGCTGGCCGTCGACCAGGCCGAAGCGCAGGCGGATGACGTCTTTCTCGCGGTCCGAGAGCGTGTGCAGGACCGACTCGAGCTGCTCCTGTAGCAACTTGAACGAGGCCCGCTCGAGGGGGACCACCGCCTCGGAATCTTCGATGAAGTCGCCGAGGTTCGAGTCTTCCTCCTCGCCGATAGGGGTCTCGAGCGATACAGGTTCCTGAGAGATCTTCTGGATCTCGCGCACCTTCTCGGGCGGGAGTTCCATCTGTTCGGCGATCTCCTCGGCCGTCGGCTCACGACCCAGGTCCTGGAGCAGCTGACGCTGTATGCGGGCGAGCTTGTTGATGGTTTCGACCATGTGCACCGGAATCCGGATGGTGCGCGCCTGATCTGCGATCGCCCGCGTGATGGCCTGGCGGATCCACCAGGTCGCGTAGGTCGAGAACTTGAAGCCCTTCTCGTGGTCGAACTTCTCGACCGCGCGGATCAGGCCAAGGTTCCCCTCTTGGATGAGATCGAGGAACGCCATACCGCGACCCACGTAGCGCTTCGCGATCGACACGACGAGGCGAAGGTTTGCCTCCACGAGATGGCGTTTGGCCATCGCGCCATCATTCTGGAGATGCTTCAGGCCGCGCAGCTCTTCGTCCGAGAGCTTCGAGATCCCTTGCTCGAGGCGATCTGACGATTCGACCCCCGACTCGATGCGTTTCGCCAGCTCGACCTCTTCCTGCGCCGTCAGGAGGGACACTCGGCCGATCTCCTTGAGGTACATGCGAACCGGGTCATTGGTCGGAGCCTTGAGGGCCTGATCGACTTCCCGCCTGGCTCGCACCCGCTCCTCGTCTGCGTCCGGGGCCGGTTCTGCTGCGGCGTCGGTCTCCTCGCGGATCGACTCGTCCTCCTGGACGTCAACCCCCAGCTCAACCAGCCGCTGGTAGACGGCATCGGTATCGTCCGGCGTCATGTCGAGGACGGAAAGCTTCTCGGCCAGGTCGGCGGCGGTGATCGAGCCGTCCCTCTGCGACCTGACTACGATCCGCTCGACCTCGACCTGCGAGGGCGTCAGCTCGGTGATGATCGCCCCCTCCGGAGCGCTCTGGCCCGCCACGCCGTTGGTCGCGCTCGCGTCCTGGCTCATCTAGGCAGCTCCCTGCAGTTGACTAAGCAGGTCCCGGCGCTCGGCCTCGAGACCGACCAACTCGGTGAACAGCTCGTCATGGCGTCTTGGATCGTCCAATGGATTCACATCCTGAAGCACGTCTCTGCGAGTCTTAATATTCCGCTCGAGGGTGAACACCTTCAAGCGGACGAAGATTTCTTTCGCGCGTTCGCCTGGTTCCTCTGGGTAAACCTCGCGCTCCCCAACGGCCAGTTCCGTGAACAGTGACAACGCGTCTGGAGACAAACGCGAGGCGATCTCTGCTCCCGAGAACCCACTGTCGGGACGCAGCGACCCAACCGCCTCGCGAAAAAGTTCGCGGCGCGGGGGGGATGTGAAATCTTGCTCCGAGATCCGTTCGAGCCACGGAGCGATACCGGCTTCTTCAGTAAGCAGCAATTGCAGCGCTTCCCTCTCTACCTTCACGTGACCGGGAAGCCGTCGTTCTACTGCCCTGTCGGATCCACCCGGCGCTGTCGGCTCTTCAACCTGAGCCCGCTGTAACACCCCCACGTCTACACCGATCCGTCTCGCCGCCATGAACGCGTACTCGCCCCGTGCGATCGGATCGGGGTGCCACCCTAGCACCCTGGCTGCCTCGCGAACCGCTCGCGAGCGCGCCTCCGGCGTGTCCGTCGGCAGCTTGGCGAGGGTTTCCTCGAGGACGAACTCGAGAAGAGGTCTCGCGCTCTCGATCGCTTTCGAGATGCCGTCAACGCCATCCTCGGCGACCACATCCGCAGGGTCACGGCCAGGCGGAAGCGGAGCCACGAGCACCTCCAGACCGATGCGATGGTGCACGCCGAAGCTCCGTTCGGTCGCGCCTCTCCCCGCGGTGTCAGAGTCCAGCATCAAGACTACGCGTTGAGAGAACTTCTTCAACAACTCGAAGTGCGTGTCGCCAAGAGCAACGCCGTTCGTCGCAACAGCCTCTTCGACGCCGGCTTCGTGTAGGGCGATCACATCCGTGTACCCCTCGACGACCACGGCCGAACCGCGTGCGATCGCGGATTTAGCGCGGTTGAGCCCGTACATCACGCGCGATTTCGAGAAGACCGGGGTCTCGGACGTATTCAGGTACTTGGGTTGGGCATCGCCCATCGCCCGTGCGCCGAATCCCACTACGTCACCCTGCAGGTTCCAGGTGGGGAAGGTGATCCGCTGCCGGAAACTGTCGTAGAGGCTGCCATCCCGCTCGCTGCGGCGGCCGAGGTCGCCCTGTTCGATCTCCTGCTGAGTGAATCCCTTCGCAAGGAGGTGTTTGCTGAGGGAGTTTCGTCCTGGTGCATATCCCAGTTGCCAGCGCTCAGCCGTGGGGCGATCGAATCCACGGCCCTCGAGGTAGCGGCGTGCCTGGAGCGCATCGGGTGACTCCATCAGGGTCTTGTGCCAGAAGGCCGAGGCCTCACCATTCGCCTTGATGATGCGCGCTCGGATGCCCGACGCTTGTTTTTCTCCCGGTCGCATCTCCTCGTAGCGCAGATCGAACCCGACGCGTCTCGCCAGCCATTCCACCGCCTCGGGAAAAGGAAGGTTCTCGACCTTCTGAACGAACTGATAGACGTTCCCGCCCTCCTGGCAACCGAAGCAGTGGAACAGTCCGCGCGCTGAGTCGACCGTGAAGGAGGGCGTTTTCTCCGAGTGGAAGGGACACAGACCCTTGAGCGTGTGGCCTCCGGCCTTCTTGAGGCGCGTGTAACCGGACACCACGTCGACTATGTCCGCCCGCTCTCGGAGAGCGTCGATGTCTTCTTCTTTTATCTTCGCCATCGGGGCCTCAAAAAGATCGGTGAGGTCTGGGGCGGGGAAGTGCCCATCATCCTAAGGCGCCGAGGTCCGGCACCGGACCTCCATTCAGCCCTTTGAAGGCGCGCACCGCGAATCGATCGGTCATCCCGGCAACGTAGTCGACGGCCGCCTGACGAGGGTCCTCGGCCCACCGGCCCTCGTCCTGGGGGATGGGATTCGAGGCGAAGTGGTCGAGCAGGGTGCGCACGATGTCGTAGACGGCATCTTTGGTAGCCGGTGAGATGCGACCGAGATAGACCCTTTCGAAGAGAAAGTCCCTCGTCACCGTCATCGCCTCTGCGATATCCGTGCTCATGGCGATGTCCCCCGCCTCCGAGCTCGCCACGAGGTCCCCCACCATCCTCTGGATCCTCTCGGAGTGACCGGACCCGAGATCCGCTCTCGTCGCAGCCGGCAGATCATCCTCGGACAGGATCCCGGCGCGGATCGCATCATCGATGTCGTGGTTGAGGTACGCGATGCGATCGGCGAACCGGGCGATCTGAGCCTCGAGCGTCGCCGGCATGGGCATCGACCACGTGTGGTTCGCGATGCCATCCCGGACCTCCCACGTGAGATTGAGATCCTCGAGCACCTCGACGATCCTCACCGACTGGAGGTTGTGGCGGAACCCTGGGGCCCACGAGGCCACCACCTCCTCTCCGAGATGACCGAACGGCGTGTGCCCTAGATCGTGGCCGAGGCACACGGCCTCGACCAGGTCCTCGTTGAGGCGCAGCGCTCGCGCGATCGTACGTGCGACCTGCGTGACCTCGAGCGTGTGAGTCAAGCGGACCCGGTAGTGATCGCCCTCCGGAGCAAGGAAGACCTGGGTCTTGTGAGCCAAACGTCGAAAGGCCTTCGAGTGGACGATCCGGTCGCGATCGCGCTGGAAGCAGGTGCGCATGGCATCTTCACGTTCCGGCACGTCACGACCTTTGCTGGCCGAAGCCAGATGCGCCCGGCCCGAAAGAACCTCTCGTTCGACGCGCTCGATCCTTTCGCGGTAATTGCGACCCGGTTTTTCCGCGCTCATCTCGAGAACGCTATAGCAAGGGTGTAACGGTGGCGGATAAACTTCCCAGTCCGAGGTTGGTCGCGAGGGGACGTGGAAGAGTTGAGGCAGGACGAAATCAAGGGTCAGGAAAAGTCCCGTGCGGTTGGGATCGTATCGATCGTCGTGCTCTGTTCCATCGTGCTCCCTGCCGCGCCGGCAAGCGCTCAGCTCGACGCAAGGGAGCGGCCGCGCGTCACCGGCCCCTTAGCTTTTGTCAACAAGGTCTGCGACCGCCAGCCCGAGCGCGCCGGGGGCCGGCTCATCGCAACATCCCGCTCGTGTCTGCGTTTCTATGCGTACGACCCGGCCAAGGACGACAACTCGAGGCGGAACTTCGGGGTGGTGTGGATGCAATCGAACGTCAACGCTCGACGAAAATGGTGCGCCACGCAGGTCAAGTCGGTCATCAATTTCCCGCGCCGCACGCACATCTTGGGGACGACGCCCGGCGGGCGCAGAGCTTCTGAAGTGCGCCCCACCCAGGCGAGGTTGAGAGTGAGCCCTGCCACCGATAGTCCGGCGACGATCCAGAATGGCTTTCAGCTCCATCCGCAACGGTTGAGCACCGGACTCACTGACCAGGGGACGTCATTCAACGCCACCTGGCGCGGAAGCACGCGCCGGGGGCTCGGTTTCGCCCTGGGCGTCGAGCTGTCGTGGCGAGCCAATTCCGATCCCCCGCGCGTAGGCTCCGTCCTGAACTTCGCGCTGGCTCGTTCGGGGAGTTGCTGATCACCTCGAGGAGGTAATCGCCTCGCCCATAACGGCTTGCGCCGAGGCGAGTCTCGCCACGGGCACCCGGAACGGCGAACAAGACACGTAGTCGAGACCGATCTTGTCGCAGAAGACCACGGACTCGGGATCCCCACCGTGTTCCCCGCAGATGCCCAGATGCAGGTCCCCGTTAGCGGCGCGCCCTTCGTTCACGGCGATGTCCATGAGCCTGCCTACGCCCGGTTCGTCGATCGTTGCGAAGGGATTGGCGGGGAGCAGCTTGCGCTCCTCGTAAAGGCCCAAGAAGCCACCGATGTCGTCGCGCGAGAATCCGAATGCCGTCTGTGACAGATCATTCGTTCCGAAGGAAAAGAAGTCCGCATGCTCGGCGATCTCGCCCGCGCAAACCGCAGCCCGGGGTAGCTCGATCATCGTGCCGAATTCGACGTGAAGGTCGACTTCAGCATCCCGAAGGATCCGCTTGACCACGGGCTCGAGCTCCTCGCGCATCTGTTGTAGCTCCTCGGCGGTGGCTACGAGCGGGATCATGATCTCCGGCCGGGGGTCTTTCCCCTTTTTCTTCAGCTCGGCGGCGGCATCGGCGATAGCACGCACCTGCATGGCGTACAACCCCGGCTTGAAGATCCCGAGTCGGACGCCTCGAAGGCCCAGCATGGGGTTCGCTTCGCGGAGCTCATCGACCTTAGCGAGCAGTTCCTTCTTCTCCTCGAGCTCCTTCTTTTTGAGCTTGACGACGCGTGCTTCCGCAAGTGCGACCTCAACCGAGAGCTCCGTATGGTCCGGAAGGAACTCGTGCAGCGGCGGATCGAGCAACCGCACAGTCACGGGGAGCCCGTCCATCGCCTCGAAGATGCCCAAGAAATCCTGCTTCTGGAGCGGCTCGAGGACGTCGTAAGCCTTCTGTTCGTCCGCATGGCTGTCGGCGAGGATCATCTGGCGAACCGCCCCCGCCCGTTCCTCGCCCAGGAACATGTGCTCCGTACGGCAGAGGCCGATACCCTGTGCTCCTCTCTCGCGCGCGTTCCGCGACTGCTCCGGCGTGTCCGCGTTCGCACGGACGCGGAGCCGGCGGTGCTTGTCGGCGGCCTTCATGAAGCGCTCGTACGCCTTCCATAGCTTTGACCGGCGTGCTTCGGGCTCACCGAGGATCGCGGCCTCGAGAACGGACGGCTCGGTCTCGAGCTCCTCGGCGTAGACCGTCCCGTCCGTTCCGTCGATCGTAAGCCAGTCACCCTCTTTGACCTCGGTGCCCTTGACCGAGAGCTTCTTGGCCTTGCGATCGATCCGGATCGATTCCGCCCCGCATACCGCCGGGATCCCCTCGCCACGCGCAACGACCGCCGCGTGCGAGTTCGTACCCCCGGCCGACGTGAGGATGCCCTGCGACGCCACCATCCCGTGGTAGTCGTCCGGGTTGGTCTCGCGCCGTACGAGGATCACTTTCTCGCCCTTCTCGGCCCATTTATGAGCGTCGTCGGCCGTGAAGACCGCCTTACCCACCGCAGCTCCCGGCGAGGCGTTGAGTCCCTTGGCAACCGGCTCTTTCGCGTCTTTAAGCCCGGCCTGGATGATGGGCTTGAACAACTCGTCGAGCTTTCCCGCGGTTAGACGATCGCGTACGGCCATAGCCTCCTCGATCAAGCCTTCCTGAACCATGTCGTACGCGATGACCCATTCCGCAAGCGAGGTGCGTTTACCGACGCGCGTCTGCAGCAGCCACAACTTGCCTTCTTCAACAGTGAATTCGATATCGCACATGTCCTTGAAGTGCTGCTCCAAGGAGTCCATGTGGTCCTTGAGCTCGTCGTAGGCACGAGGCTGGACGT
>JALZOM010000152.1 GCA_030913945.1 Actinomycetota bacterium | reverse complement strand
AGCTTCAACACGCCCGGGTCCCACAACCGCACGTTCTGCAGAACGGCGTCGTTGCCCGCGATGTCGTCGCTGTCCAGGGTCGCGTTGGCCCCGAACTCCTCCGATTCAACATCGGTGATGCCGAACGCCTCGCGTGTCGCGGCGATATTGCGCTCGATATAGGGCGCTTCCCGCACGGGCTCCTGAGGGCCCACCGAGAAACGCTGCACCCACCACGGGAAGACGCCTCCGGCGAGCACAACCACGAGGAGCCACACTCCCACCGCTGCGGCGGGAAGGATCAAGCGGCGAACGCGGATGTTCACGAGGAACAGGACGGCGGAGATGATCGAGATGATGATCAAGAGGTTCAGAGCGAGCAACTGCGCGTTCACATCCGTGTAGCTGGCCCCCATGACGGCGCCTCTGCTCGAGAAGTTCAGCTGGTATCGACCGAGGTAATAGGACGCCGCCTTGACGAGAGCCAGGAGTCCGAGGAGAACGGAGATGTGTGCAAGGGCTCCCGAAGCGACACCTGACCAACCCGCATCTGGTCGGATCGAGCCGTAGAGGAAGTGGGCCGCTGTAGCGAGCAGCAGTGACGCGATCAACGCGAACCATAGCCACGACAGGATGTTGTCGAAGAACGGCAACTCGAAGAAGTAGAAGCCGATGTCCTTGTTGAACTGAGGGTCGGTCTCCCCGAAGCTCACACGATTGACCCACAGCAAAAACGTTCGCCACGACGAACTCGCGCCGAATCCAGCCAGTAACCCCACAAATAGCGAGATGCCGAGCCGCATCCACCGCGCATAGGGAAGAAGGCTCTCCCGGTACCGCTCCAACGGATCCTCGCGCCCGACGACCTCGAACCGAGGAACCCGATAGGAGGGAGCGATCTTGGAGACTAGAAACAGGTTCAGCCACAGCATGGAGGCAACGAGCCCGCCGACGATGATGCCGAGGAGCAGCTGGGTTCCGATGCTCTTCCAGAGGACGGACTCGATGCCCACCTCCTGGAACCAGAGAAAGTCGGTGTAGAAGCGCGCCACAGAGGTCGCGGTAAGGAGGAAGATCACGATCAGAGCGATGATGATCCCGCGCCTTCTGCGCGTCCGGCGCGGACTGCCTTTGAGAGCCATGGGAATCAGCGTAGCGGGTTGGTCAGTTAAGAGACTCCAACACGTTTCTGATCCGGGCCACCAGGTACTCCGGATCGAAGGGCTTTCCGACGAAAGTCACGCCCTCCCACTCGGGTGAGGAATCGAGTTCCATCCCGGTCATGACGAATACGGGGATGTCGCTCGTCTCATTCGCTCCCCGCAGGTGTCCGAGAACCTGCTTTCCCCCCATTCGGGGCATCAGCTGGTCCAGCAGGATCAAGTCGGGCAAAGAGCTGCGCGCAACGGCCAGAGCTTCGACTCCGTTCTCGGCGAAAAGAACCTCGAATCCCTCGAACTCGAGGATGAACTGCAGCGTCAGGCGAACGCTCGGATCGTCCTCCGCGACGAGGACCACCGGCCGGCGAACGATCATGGAAGCCCCAGGCCGTCGAGGGGCAACTCATCAAGCAATGGCGAAGTGCTCGGCAGGGGAAGTTCCTCGATGGAGCAATCCACGAGGTTGTCACAGCCGCCATCATCGCCACCACCACCATCGCCACCTCCGCTACCACCACCGCCGCCTCCGCCGCCCGGCCCCGAGCCACCCGACCCCGAGCCATCCGACCCGGTGCTTGGGGACCCGCCGCCACTCGACGTAGAGGATGCCGGCTGGGCGGGTGAAGTTCCCGACGCCGATGTTCCGCTCGAAGCCGCGAGGGGCCCGTTGCGGCCGTCACCGGCGCCCGCTCCGAGGGCGGCGGCAAGCGCGCCCGTGGAGAGGATGCTCTTCTCGAGGCTTGCTACAACGGCATCAGGTCGCGCTCCCAAGAGCGTGGCGGCGACCCCCCACTGCGCTCCGTCTCCGAACAACTTGAACGCACGCCTGAACGCGCTCGGCAGGCCCGCATCGACCGAACGAGCTATCGCGAAGCCGATCAAGAGGTCGGCGTTCGAGGACGACATGTACCGGCGCACGAAGCCGACATCACGCTCGGCCAGGCGGCGGAAATATTCCACGTTGAGGCGGCCCCGTCCGATCTGTCGTGACACGGCAACGCCCAGGCTGTTCACCTCTTTGTTCAGGCGGATCACGTCAGCCAGCAACAGGGCATCCCAGGGGTCCGCGTAGGACAAGCGATAAGGCTTCGCCCGCAACAACTTTCCGGCGGTGAACGAAGCCTGGTGCAGGGCCTCGACCGCGACGGCAGCCTGTCCCGGAGCCTCTAACCTCACGGCGCCTCTGTACGTGCCGACGCGCGCGGAAGCTCGACCACGGTCGACCCTGAAGGTTCCATTCGAAGAGATCAAGCTGACATCGCCGACCAGGATCCTCGTCGTCTCGCCAACGCGCGCGAGTAGCCGACCGCCATCGAGGGACTCGAGGCTTCGTCCACCTCCCACGCGGAACTCCCCGAGGCCACGCAGTCCGACGGCCCGCTCACCCTCGAGCCGCATCTCCGCTCGGGCGCCGCCTTCCGTGGTGATGATGTCTCCTGGCTCTAGCGAGGCGGTGTCGACGACATCGAAGGTCTCATCGCCGCGCTGGATCGAAACCGAACCGGAGCTCCTCTTGACGGTCATCTCGGCCAGCGAGTCGGAATCCGAAAAGAGTCCGCACCCGGCGGAAAGCAAGCACATGGCGACTGCGGCGGCTGTTTTCTTCATCCCCTGCCCGATTGTCGGTTCGTCCACTAGGCGGCTTGAATCGCCATGCCCAGCCTAGAGCGCCCTACTGTTCGTCGCGCCGGCGAGCTGGGATCGAGATCTTCACCACCGTGCCCCTATCCACCACGCTCTCGACCTCTACGGAACCGCTGTGAGCCTCGATTATGCGCTGAACGAACGCCAAACCCAGACCCAGGCCACCATAGGTCCGGGTTGCCGACCCATCCAGCTGGTGGAAATCAGAAAATATCTTGGAAAGGTCCTCCGCCGCGATGCCGATCCCCTCGTCTGCGACCGTGAGCTCGATACCGCTTCGAAAGAGGCCGCGATCGTCTCGTCGATCGCGCGGAACAAGAAGGCCGTTCTCCTCCGCCTTGGCCGTGAGCCGTATGGTGCCTCCGTCGGGCGAGAACTTGATCGCGTTGTCGAGGATCTCCTCGAGACTGCGGCGCAGAAGCCGTTCGTCGCCGATCACTTCCGGCAAGGCCCCTTCGACCTCAGCCACAACCTCGTGACGCGAGCTCCGCCCGGACCATTTTTCAGCCAGCGAGCCGACCATCTGCTCCATGGGCACCGGCCGGTTCCGAGGCTGAAGGCGTCCTGCCTCGAGGGCCGAGAAGTCGAGCAGCAGCTCCACGATCCGTTCGAGGCGCGCGGTGGAATCTACGATGCCACGTGCGAATTGCGCCGCCTTCTCCGCAGGTACGTCGGGGCGCGCGAGGATCTCCGCAAATCCGCGAATAGGTGTCAATGGAGTTCGTAGCTCGTGCGAGATGTTGGACAGGAACTCGGACTTCATCCGTTCGACCTCACGCTCTCGTGTGATGTCGCGCAACACGGCCACTGCTCCAACCACGTCGTCATCATCGCCGTGAAGGAAAGCTGTGGTTATCGCGATCGGTATCGGCTCGTCGTCTGGG
>JALZOM010000144.1 GCA_030913945.1 Actinomycetota bacterium | reverse complement strand
GGTACACGCGTCGCTGACCGCGACCTCGCCCACTCCCACTCGCCGCAGGACCGCGACGGAGGCTTCGGCGATGTCAACATGCGAAGGATCTGCGATCGGAAGATCGCGAGAGCGGAACGCGTCGATGACCTCGCTTCCGACCTCGTAGCAACAAGACCGGATGCAGGGCCCGATCCACGCTCGGGCGGGAGCTCCGAGTGCAGCGATCCCGGCTTCGATCACCCCACCCACCAGGCCCCGCCAGCCCGCATGAAGGACCGCCAGCCCGTCCTCGCCCTCGACGACGACGGTCCCACAGTCGGCCGAGAGGATGGAGAGCACGGGTCCCGCGGCGCGGGTGAGCAACCCGTCGGCCTCGCCCCTAACCCCCGACTCCCCCGCGCGCACGTCGATGAGATCGCGGCCGTGAACCTGCCGGCCAAGAGCCAGGTCGTGGCTCGAGAATTCCGCGGCGTTCGCCACACGGCGGCGGTTCTCGAGGACGCGTTCCCGCACGTCGCCCCCGCGGATCGCGAGGTTGAGCGAGTCGAACGGCGCCTCGCTGACGCCCCCGTTCCGGTCGGAGAACGCGACGAGGACACCTCTCTGTCGGGCGGCGGTATCGATGAGCAAATTGACGCCGTCGCGCCTGAGCAAACGCAGGATCGGCGGGGAAGCCATCCCCTCAGTGTCGCGGACGCGGGAGCCGGGGCGGCTCCATAAGAAAGGGCGGGGCCTCGCGGCCCCGCCCTTGTGGTCGTGCACCTGTAGCTGGCTCTACTCGTTCCTCAAGAACGAGGGGATGTCCAGATCCTCGTCGGCGTCGAAGATGAGCCTCTCCTCTTCCCTCTCGGGTTCGAGGTTCAGGACGCGATCGTTGTCGTTGTTGTTTGCCATCGCGGGGGCCGAAAAGATGTCCTCCTCCGGCTTGATCAGCTCCTCTGCCTCGCGCTGGCCCCACCGATCGAAGCCCGCCGCGATGACCGTGACCCTGACCTCGTCGCCGAGGGTGTCGTCGACGACTGCCCCGAAGATGATGTTCGCATCCGGATGGGCGGACTTGGAGATGATGTTGGCCGCTTCGTTGACCTCGAACAGGCCGAGGTCGGATCCGCCGGCTATGTTCAACAGCACCCCGCGCGCCCCTTCGATCGACGCCTCGAGCAGAGGCGACGAGATCGCGAACTGGGCGGCCTCGGCGGCCCGATTGTCACCGCGGGCCTGACCGATGCCCATCAGCGACGATCCGGCATCCGTCATCACGGCTCTCACGTCGGCGAAGTCGAGGTTGATCAGCCCGGGGGTCGTGATGAGATCCGTGATGCCCTGGACGCCCTGGAGCAAGACTTCGTCCGCCATGCGGAAGGCTTCGAGCACCGAAGTCGTCGCGTCGCCGACATCCAGCAGCCGGTCGTTCGGGATGACGATGAGTGTGTCGACCTTCTCTTTCAACGAAGCGATCCCGGCTTCCGCCTTGAGGGCCCGCTGACGGCCCTCGAAGGCGAAGGGCCGCGTGACCACGCCGATCGTCAACGCGCCTAGGGACTTGGCGATCTCGGCCACGATGGGGGCACCACCCGTGCCGGTTCCTCCGCCCTTGCCGGCGGTGATGAACACCATGTCGGAGCCCTTCAGTACTTCTTCGATCTCGTCACGGTGCTCCTCGGCGGCCTGACGGCCGACCTCCGGATCGGCGCCTGCACCGAGTCCGCGCGTGAGGTCCCTACCGATGTCGAGCTTCACATCCGCATCGGACATCAGAAGGGCCTGCGCATCGGTGTTCACCGCGATGAACTCGACGCCCTTCAGGCCCACTTCGATCATGCGATTGACGGCATTCACGCCGCCGCCACCTATCCCCACGACCTTGATGACCGCGAGGTAATTCTGGGGTCCCGTCGCCATTGCGACCTCCTCTCGCCCCCTCGACTCTGACTTCGCGTCCCGCCTGCCGCGTGTTTCTCTCGCAGAAGTGCTGGTCCGAGAGGGTTCTGCTTGGCTTCACCTGTACTTCAGGGTTATGGTTATGTCAACCTACAGTAACGGTTGAGCAATATAGCACTGACGCTCGCACCGTCAAGCGCCATCGCGCCATCGGTCGCGCGCTCGCGGTCGCGATACCGCCTCCGGGAGCCGTCGTGGCCTCCGGGACTCCACACCGTTTTTTAGTCGCCCTCCGACCACGCCGTCTCCCTGCGGCTCGACCTCGTCGCAACGCGCCCCATGTCCAGGCGATGGCACCGTTTGACGAACTCGCGCCAGGGGGGCAACCCAGAAAGATCTGAGGGTGCGTTCTCCTGGAGGGAGGACTTGCGCAGAAGCAGCCGCCTACGGCGTCTGCTTCGGAGCGGAGCGACCGGAGGGAGCGGGGACGACCGGAACGGAGAGCGTCATCCCTCGGGCGGAGGGAGCGAAGCGACCGGGGATGGCCGTGGGAGCACGCAGCCCTCAGCGGCGTAGCTCCAACCCGCGCCCGTCCCGCTAATTGCTTGGGGCCGCGGGCTCGTCCTTAGGGGCGGCTGGGGAGACTGCTGGACTCGTGGGGACGCGGATGTCTATGTAGGCCGCGTCGGAGCCCTCGGACTCGAGACGGTGGAAGAGGGCGGCCAGCACCTGATGCTTCGAGTGGAGGCGTTCGGCCGCGCCGTAGCGCACGAGGACGCCGTTGGCGAACGAGAAGGTGATGCGCTCGATCGTGGGGGCGAAGATCGCCTCGACTTCACTCCGCAGTGCGGGAGGCATCGAACCATGGGCCTTGAGCGCGTCGAGAACCTGGGGGGACTCGAGGTGACGACCCGGCTCGAGATCGCTCACCGACGCACCGGCGAGGACGGGCAGGCCCTCGGCGGCCTCCCCCACCGCGAGGACACGCCCACTCTCGTCGAGCGTCCAGCGGGCGGCTCCGAAGGCGAGGACCAGCGCGGGCTCACGCTCCTCGATCCGCACCCTCACCGTGCCGGGTAGCTTGCGGTCGACCTCCGCCCGGGCGACCCAGGGAAGGGATTCGACGCGCCGGGCTATCTCTCCGGTGGAAACGAGCAGGAGGTTGTCGCCATCATCAAGCCCCGCAGCCTGGGCCACCTCGCGGCTGCCGACGTGCTCGGCGCCCACCAGCTTCACTCCCCTGACGCGCAGCAGAGGAGACCAGAACGTTCCCCAGGCCGCACCGACCACGAGTCCCGCCACGAGCAGGCGGATCACAACACGGCGGCGGCGGGTGCGGGCTACGGCCTTGCGTCGCCGACTGATGCGCGGGTCGGTATGCATCCGACCGCCGGGCTCTATCCGTTCTGCAGTGCTCATATCTCTGTCACCTCGTGCTCGTCTGACGGAAGCTCCCGATGAAGCGGATCTCGGGTTCGAGCTCGATCCCGGCCGCGCGGCTCACCCTGGCCCGCACCTCGTGGACCAGGTCGTATACGTCTTGGGCGGTGGTGGCTCCGTCTCGTGCCATGAAGAAATTGGCGTGGAGCTGCGATACCGAGGCCCCGCCCACGGAGAAGCCCTTGAGTCCCGCGGCCTCCACGAGGCGACCGGCCGACTCCCCGGGGGGGTTCTTGAAGACGCTGCCGGCGTTCTGTGTGGCCCCCGGCTGCGTCTCCGCTCGATGGGCACGGAACGACTCCATACGGTTTCGCACCTCCGCCGCATCCTCTGCATCGAAGGCGAACGACGCGTCGAGTACGACATCGCGCTCGGAGAGGTTTGACGAGCGGTAGGAGTAGTCGAGCTGGCCGACGCTTCGGTCCTCCACCGCCAGCCGGTCGAGGCTGAAGATCCGGGCAGCGGCCAACACCTTGGAGACGTCGCCTCCGTGTGCTCCGGCATTCATGCGAACGGCCCCGCCGACGGAACCCGGTATCGCGATCATGAACTCAGCCCCCGCCAGCCC
>JALZOM010000122.1 GCA_030913945.1 Actinomycetota bacterium | reverse complement strand
GTCGACGTCTTCCCGCCGGATGCATCCGAGTACGAACCATCGATGAAGTTTTGGAGCTTCGTGAGAGCCATGTTCCCTCCTGACCCGATTGCAGATAGTCCAGACGGTAGCAGGCGGCCTCCCAGTGCGGGCACCGACCTATCACCTCCGGTTCCAGGCAGCGGCGCGGGGGACGGGTCGGGCTCTTCGATATCGTTCGGCGATGCCTTCCATCCGCCCACCCCCTGCCGTCTGGAGGTTGGTTGCTGCCGTCACCGCGACCACTTGCGTGATGCTGGCCTGTGACGGCGACACGCCTTCACGTTCCGGGCCGGCTCGGACTGAAGCCGCTCGGGCGGCCCGCCTGGCGAAGCGAGATCGAACGTTCGCCTCCACCGATGTTCTCGAACGCGCTTGCAGACTGCCCCTCGAACAGCTCATCCGGATCCGGCGCGGGTACTACCGGCCGCGATCCGAGGACGTCTTGATCGTGCCCCAGTATCCCAACTACGCGGGGTCGTTCGATGTCCCGAATCACTCCGGCCCGTGGCGCTACCTGCAGGAGGTGCCCCTCGTTCTATACGGACCGAAACAGATCGCGCGGTCCGGGCGGATCGAGACTCCGGCGACGCTTGCCGACGTCTACCCAACCATGGGCGAGTTGATGGAAGTGAACCTTCCCCCACGCGCTGGCAGACCTCTGTCCGAGGCGCTCCTGCCACACCGGTCGGTGCCGAAGCTGGTGGTCACGATCGTGTGGGACGGGGTGGGACGGAACGTCCTTAGGCTGTGGCCCGACGAGTGGCCGAACCTCGCTCGCATCGAGCGCAAGGGCACCTCGTACGTGAAAGCAACCGTCGGTTCTTCGCCCTCGATAACTCCGGCTACGCATTCCACTTTGGGGTCGGGCGCGTGGCCGAGCACTCATCACGTAACGGGCATCCGGATGAGGCGTGGCGATGCGTTGGTAGAAGCGTTCGATGAAACCGAGCCGAGCGATCTCGAGCGGACCACCTTCGCGGACGAGATCGACCGAGCCTTGGATAACGCTCCGAAGGTCGGACTCGTCGGTTGGAGCAACTGGCATCTGGGGATGCTGGGTCACGGGCTCGCAGAACCTGGCGGGGATGCAGATTCCGCGGCCGTCATCCTGCTCGACTCACGGGTGGGCACCAACGCCTCCTATTACTCCTTACCTGGTTACGTTGATGGTTTCCCCACCCTTCCGGGCCGGGCGGACGCGCTCGACCGCAGGGACGGCGAGGCGGACGGTCGGTGGATGGGTCATGACATCCTGGCAGAGTCGCGCAGCCCGGCGTGGGTCCAGTTCGAGAATGACATCGTCAAGGCGACGCTCGCCCGTGAAGGTTATGGGCGTGACGCGGTCCCGGACATGCTCTTCATCAACTACAAGATGTCCGACTATGCAGGTCACTGGTACCTGATCAACTCACCCGAGATGAGGGACATCCTGCGCGCCCAGGACCGCGCTCTGGGTGAGCTTCTACATTTTCTGGACAACCGAGTGGGTGATTACGTAGTGGCGTTGACCGCCGACCACGGCCACACGCTTCCCCCAACCGAGACGGGAGGTTGGCCGGTCAGGCAGGGGGAGGTCCGGGCTGACGTCGATCGACACTTCGAGACGTCTGAGGGCCGAACGCTGGTGCTCGACACGACGGCGACAGGATTGTTCCTCGATCGAGGCTTGATGCGGGAGATGTCGGTGTCCGATCACGACGTCGCGCAGTTCCTGAACGGTCTGACCTTGAAGGACAACTGGACCGACGCGCCTCTGCGTCGAGGTTATCGCGACAGAGGGAATGAGAACCTCCTCTCGGCGGCGTTCCCGGGCACCATGCTGCATGACGTCCTGGAGTGCCGTCGCGATTCGCCATGAGACCGGAGCCTAGGAGTGGAACCCCGGCTTCCCTAGAGACGAGTCCGAGCAGCGAGCGGGGACCCGGGCTCTACGACCTCGAGACGCACGCGGGCGTCGACGACGATGCACCCCTCCGGGAGCACTTTCACCGGGTTGCAATCCATCTCAGTGATCTCCGGGTGGTTCTCCACCATCGTGCTCACCCGTAGCAGCAGGTTCTCGAGGGCTCCGACATCGGCCGCCGCCGACCCCCGGTAACCCTCCAGCAAGGGGTAGGTGGCCAAAGACCTGACCATCTCTTTGGCATCCTCGTCCGTGAGGGGGGTGATCCGGACCTCGACATCCTTGAGGAGCTCGACCGCTACCCCACCGGATCCGCATGCCACGACGGGTCCGAAGCTCGGATCGTGCACCACGCCCACCAGCATCTCGACGCCGCCCGGAACCATCTCCTGAACGACGAAACCGTCGACATCGTGACCCATGCGCCCGACCCGTTCCTCCATCTCGCGCGCAGCCGTGGCGACCTCTTCCCGGCCTGAGAGCTGAAGCCGGACGGCTCCGACTTCGGTCTTGTGAACGAGGTTGGGGGACACAGCCTTAAGGGCGATCGGCCCCATGGATTCGGCGAACTCTCCAGCCTCCTCCGGCGTACCGGCGAGCCTCCATGTGGCAAAGGGGAGCCCGTAGCAATCGAAGAGGCGCGCCACCTGCTCCGGCGCCAGCCAGCTTTGGTCCTCCGCGAAGGCTTGGGCGATCAGTCCAGCTGCCTCATCTGCGCGCACCTCGAAGCTCGGGACGGTGCCCTCCGGCGCGTCGCGCCAGATCCCATAATCGACGACGCGGGCGAGCGCCCGAGCGGCATCCTCGGGAAATGAGTACGACGGGATGCGGACCACGCCGCGCAGCGCCTCGGGCACTCCGTGGGCCGCCATGAACACCGTGAGAAGGGGCACTTCCTTCGGAAGGTTGCTGACGGCTTCGCGGATGGCGCGCGCCACATCCTCCGCTTCCGTGACAAGAGGTGGGATGAAGATGACGACGATGGCATCGATCCCCTCACTCGCAGCGAGTGCAAGGATCGCGCTTCGATAGTCGTCGGCCGAGGCGCTGGCGATCATGTCGACGGGATTCGCCGTTGATGCCTCGGCTGGCAAGAAGGAAGCCAGTTGCGTTCTTACCTCTTCGGACAGCTCAGCGACCTCGAGCCCATTCGCCTCGCACGCGTCGGCACAGAGGATGCCCGGCCCCCCTGCGTTCGTGATGATGCCCACCCGCTTGCCCTTTGGCGGAGGCTGGTTCGCCAGCAACGAGGCGACATCGAACAACTCCGACAGGACGTCAGTCCGGATCACACCGGTCTGTTTGAACAGGGCATCAACGGTGACGTCCGAAGCCGCGATCAACGCACCGGTATGTGAGCCAGTCGCTCGCGCTCCAGCGGCCGAGCGGCCACTCTTCACCGCGATGATCGGCTTGGTCTTGGCAACCTGCCTAGCGATGCGGGCGAACTTGCGCGGGTTGCCGAATGATTCGAGGTACAACAAGATCAGATCGGTCTCGTCGTCGTCGGCCCAGTACTGGATCAGGTCGTTGCCTGAGATATCAGCCTTGTTTCCTACGGACACGAACGAGGACAACCCGAGACCGAGTTGACTCGCGTAGTCGATCACCGCCAAACCCAGAGCGCCGCTCTGCGACAGGAACCCCACGCGGCCGTTCGGAGGGAACTGGGGAGCGAACGTCGCGTTCAACATGACACCCGGAGACGTGTTGATGATGCCCATGCAGTTAGGGCCGATGAGTCTCATCCCGCTGCTGCGGCAAACCGAAAGCAAGCGGCGTTGTCGCCGAAGACCGTCGGTCCCGGTCTCCGAGAAGCCGGCCGAGATAACCACCAGGGAACGGACCCCCTTACGGGCACAATCCTCGGCCACATCCACAATGGCCCCGGCCGGGACCGCGATCACCGCCATGTCCACCGGTCCCGGAACGTCGTTGATGGAATGGTACGCGGCGACTGACTGCACTACTTCGGCCTTGGGGTTGACCGGGTAGACCGGTCCGTTGAAGCCGGCCACCAGCAGATTGTGGAAGACCTCGCCGCCGATCGTTCCGCGCGAGCGAGACGCACCAATGACGGCAACCGAGCGCGGAAAGAAGAAGCCCTTGAGAGCCGCGCCTGCGGCCGACCGTTCACGTCCTTCGAAACGCTCGAGGGCCTCAGAGGACAGTGAGGCGGGGAACTCCACAGAGATCGTGCCGGGCTTGGAGGAAAGGCGAACAGGAAAGCCGCTCTCGCGGAAGACTTCGACCATCTTGTGATTCTCGGGGAGGACCTCCGCCTCGAATGTTCTGATTCCGTTGCTCTCGGCAACCTCCGCCAGGTGACCGAGGAGGATCGTCCCGAGTCCCTTCCCCTGCATCTCATCCGCCACAGCGAAAGCTACTTCTGCGCGGGCATCATCGGTTCGCTGGTAAGCACCGTGACCGACGATCCGGTCTCCCGTCGTGGCGACGAGGCCGTATCGATCCCGATAGTCGACTTCGACGATCCAGGCGGCAGCTCGTTCGACGTTCGCCGCGCCGGAGAAGAACCTCAGCCACAATGACTCGACGGACAACCCGCCCAGGAAAGCCAGAACGGCGTCACGATCCTCCGGCCGCACCGGACGGACACGGATCGTAGATCCGTCACGTAACGCTACATCCGCTTCACGATGGGACGGATAGGTCAAGCTCATGCGGGCCATCCTAGGCCCGGAGGTCCCGGCTGCGTTCGTAACCGAATTATTGGAAGCTAGGAGAGATGGACGACAGAACCTTCTTCTATGCGATCGTCTGCGGCCCGCTGTACATCGGGGCCCTACTTGGCCTGTGGCTGATCGTCGCCCCGGGCGCCGCCCTGAAATGGCGCGCCAAGATCCTCAAGGACAAACAACGAGGACGCGTCGCAACGCGGGTCGAACGATGGCTCAGGGCCGGAGGCCCCGAGCCGTGGGAGAACCAGAGCGCGATCACTCGCATGAAGCTCGTCGGCCTCGGCATCTTGCTGCGGTTCGCCGCGGCGGCCTACGTTCTGGTCGCGATACTCCGCCCCCACTTCTGACTCAGCGGACCGGAGCGACTGCGAGGCAAGCGGCCGCGACCGGGCTTAGCGACGACATATCGGGTATGACTGGTGGATGACGCTCCTTTACAGACTCCTCCGACTACGCGCCCTCTACAGTCTCGGCCGAGGGCTCTACTACGCGTGGCGCCGCCGCAAAGCCACCCGCTAGCACGACGTCGCCGGGCTGCGGGAGCCGTCGTGCACTCCGGGGACTCCACACCGTTCTTTAGTCGCCCCTCCGGCACGACGTCTCCCGACCCCTCAAC
>JALZOM010000118.1 GCA_030913945.1 Actinomycetota bacterium | reverse complement strand
CGCTTCATCCAGTCCAACCTGCGTCTGGTCGTGTCCATCGCCAAGAAGTACTCCGCCGCAGGGCTCCCGCTGCTGGACCTTATCCAGGAGGGGAATCTGGGCTTGATGCGCGCGGTCGAGAAGTTCGACTGGCAACGGGGGTTCAAGTTCTCCACCTACGCGACCTGGTGGATCCGCCAGGCGATCACCCGCGCCATCGCCGACAAGGCCCGCACGATCCGCATCCCGGTGCATATGGTCGAGACCCTCTACCGGGTTCGCAAGGTGCAATCCGAGCTTCTCGAGAAGCTCGGCCGCGAGCCGACGATCGAAGAGATCGCGCACCAGGCAGACCTCACCCCCGACAAGGTCCGCGAGGCCTTCCGCGTGCTCCCCGAGCCGGTTTCCCTGCACGAGCCGGTCGGCGACGAGGACGCCGAACTAGGCGACTTCATCGAGGATGAAGACGTCGAGGGCCCCTTCCAGGCCGCTGCAGTGGCGTTGCGTCAGGAAGACCTGTGGGACATGCTCGGTTCCCTCTCGGAGCGCGAGCGAAAGGTGCTCGCCCTTCGATTCGGGCTCGTCACGGGCGAACCTCGGACGCTCGAAGAGGTCGGTAAGGAATTCAATCTCACGCGCGAGCGTATCCGGCAGATCGAGGCGAAGGCCCTGTCCAAGCTGCGTCATCCAAGCACCCCGGGCAAGCTCCGGGACATGGTGACGATCTAGGTCTCAGGAACAGCATGGTCACCACCATCGTCCTCGCCACCTGCAACATCCATAAGGTTCCCGAGACCGCTCAGGCCATTGCGGATCTTCCCGAGGTAACCGAAGTCTACTCGGTTTCGGGCGACTACGACCTGGTCGTCATGGTGCGCGTTCGCGAGCACGACGATCTAGCGCGTGTCGTCACCGAGGAGATCGGAAAGATCCCTGGGATCGAACGAACCCAGACGTTGGTTGCCTTCAAGGTGTTCTCGCGTCACGACGTCGAGGCTTTGTTCTCGGTCGGTTTCGAAGAAACGACCTAAGCCGTGGACGCGCTGGTCGCGCATTACCACGAGGTCGGTCTCAAGGGTCGGAACCGAGAGTTCTTCGAGGAGACCCTGGCTCGGAATCTGAAACGCTCGCTCCGAGGCACCGGATACAAGCGCATCCGACGAGGCTTCGGCCGACTTGCGATCGACCTGCAGGAGCGCGCACAGCTGGACGAGGCCGCCCTCCGCGCATCTCGCGTTTTCGGGGTCGCCAACATCGGCGCAGGTAAACGCGTCGAGCCAAACCTGGAAGCGATCGCACAAGGCGCGCTGGAATTGATGCTCGCCGAGCCGTTCACTTCATTCAGTGTTCGAGCACGCCGTTCCTACTCATCTGTCGGGTTGTCGTCGCGCGAGATCAACGTCGACGTCGGTCAGAGGATCAAGGATGCGACTGGAGCAAGGGTCGACTTGAAGGATCCCGAGGCAACCGCATACATCGAGCTCTTTGGCGACTCTGCGATCGTCTACAGGCGACGCATGCCGGGGCCGGGCGGGCTTCCGGTCGGCGTTTCGGGACGCATGCTCGCGCTGCTGTCGGGGGGGATCGATTCTCCCGTTGCGGCATGGCGGATGATGCGTCGGGGGACGGAGGTCGAGCTCGTTCACTTCCACGGCCAGCCATTCACCGACCCTTCTTCCGTTCGACAGGCGGTGGACCTGAGCCAGATGCTCGCCTCTTACCATCTGGCGGTCACTCTTCACCTTGTTCCGCTCGCGGATGCCCAGCGGGAGGTCGTCATGAACTCACCCTCCGGATTGAGGGTGGTGCTCTACCGGCGAATGATGATGCGTATCGCATCCGTCATCGCTTCCGGTCGAGGCTTGCAAGCGCTGATCACTGGCGACTCCTTGGGACAGGTTGCCTCTCAGACGATCGAGAACCTTCAGGCGGTGGACGCCTCGGTGCCGTCGATCCAGGTGATCCGGCCGCTTGTGGGGATGGACAAGCTGGAGATCATCGAGGACGCACGGCGGATCGGAACCTACGAGATCTCGACCCGCAAGCACCAGGATTGTTGTGTGTTGTTCGAGCCGCGCTCCCCCGCCACCAAGGCCCGCCCGGCAGAGGTGAACGCAGCTGAAGCCGAGCTGGATCTCGACACGATGATCGGAAAAGCTCTCGCCGGGTTGGAGACTCGGCTGCTCGAACTCCCCGACCCTGTTTAGAGCTTGTTCTTGAGAGCCCGACCTGCGCTACCCAGCAGGACCCGGGTGGCCCTAGCCTTCTCGCCCAGCGTCGGAGCCGCGATGGCATCCGTGAACGCTCGGAGCGTTTCGGTTGTTGCCGCGTCGTATGGATACCACCACACCTTTTTCATCTTCGGCATGAGCGATCTCGCGACATGCACGGGAACGCTGAATTCACGCAGCCCATAGATCCCGTTGATCCGCCCATAGCCCGATTCCCCCACACCGCCCCATGGGGTCCACACTGCACCGGCGGTCGACGCATGATCGTTGTTGCTGATCGTCCCGGCGCGTATTTCTCCTGCAATGCGGTCGAAACGCGCCCGGCTCCCCGTCCACACCGACGCTGTGAGGCTGAAACCGTCCTCGTTCGCCCGCCTTACTGCCTCGGCCTCATCCCGAACCCTTACGATCGGGAGCACGGGCCCAAAGATCTCCTCCTTGAAGAGGGCCATCTCTTCGGAGCGCCCTTCCAAGATCGTCGGTGGATACCAGCGGCCTCCCTTCGCGCCATCCTTCTTGACCTCGTCCGGACCGCCCGCAACGACCGTCGCCCCGTTCCGGACCGAGTCCTCGACCAACCGCGTCACCGTGTCGAGGCCGGCCGAGGTCGTCAAGGCCCCGATGTCGCCATCCTCCTCGTGATGGAGCTTCGCGAGCTTGGACGACAGTCGTTCTATGAACTCATCCGCAACCCCATCCACTACGTACGCTCGTTCGATCGCTGCGCACGTCTGGCCGGAATTCAAGAATGCACCCCACAACACTCCGGATGTGGCCACGTCGAGGTCGGCGTCCTCGCAGACGATCGCGGCGTCTTGTCCACCGAGCTCCATCACCACCGGGGTCAAGTGCTTGGCCGCGGCACCGGCTATCTTGCGCCCGGTTGCCGGGGATCCGACAAAACAGATCTTGTCGCAGGGAGCGTCGACCAGCGCCTCTCCAACATCTGCACCCCCCTGCGCGATGCTTGCAACGCCCGGTGGGAGCCCCTCGAGAACCGCTCGCAACCGTTCGCCGACGCCGGGAGTCACCTCGGACGGTTTCAATACAACCGTGTTACCCGCGAATAGCGCCGGAGCGATCGCGAAGATCGCTAGTTGGAACGGGTAATTCCAAGGTGAGATGCAGCCCACGACTCCAAATGGACGCCACTCGACCTTCGAGGAGACGCCGAGTAGTGGGCCGATGATCCGACCCGGATGATCCGGGCGCAACGCTTTCGGTGCCACCCGCTCGAAGTACTGCAAAGCCATCACGGCCGGCATGACGTCGTGGACGAGAGCCTCCGCTCGCGGCTTTCCGCATTCGGTGGCGACGGTCTCGACGATGTCATCCATGTTGTTGTAGATGCGATGCCGGACGTCCTTCAGGATGCGAGCGCGGCCCGCCGGAGGGATCGCTCCCCATTCGGGGGCCACCTTGCGGGCCAGAGCAACCGCCTCGGTGACTTCCGCGGGCGAGTTCGCCTGCACCTCGCCGACCTGTTCGCCGGTTGCCGGGTTGAATGCCTTCAGCTTCTTCGGTCTCGTGCTCCGAGCCATCCGGTTCCCCCGTTTCAGTTCGTTTCGCTCCCGCCGGCGAATGGAGGCATCAAGGTTACCTCCGAGCCGTCCACCACCTCGCTCTCGAGTGTTGCCTGTACACCGTCGACCAGGAGTGCATGAACGAGCCTCCTCGGTGCCCCGAGCGCATCCACCACATGTCCGACGCGGGAGTCTGCCGGAACCCGCACCACGGCGGAGTTGTCGGAGGAATCCGGGGGGAGAAAGTCCCTCATCGCGCCGAAACAGAGCACTCTGACGTCAAGCCCTCCGTCGGCAGCCATGGAGAGAGCCTAAAAGAAAAAGGGGTGCCGCCCCCAACGGAGGCGGCACCCCTTGCATCGTCATCTCCGACTATTTCTCGACTGGAACGCCGACCAGACTCCCGTACTCCGTCCACGAACCGTCGTAGTTGCGCACCTTGTCAAAGCCCAGCAACTCTCGAAGAACGAACCAGGAGTGCGAGGACCGCTCCCCGATCCGGCAGTAGGTGATCACATCCTTGTCCGAGGTGATCCCCTCGTCGCTGTACAGC
>JALZOM010000080.1 GCA_030913945.1 Actinomycetota bacterium | reverse complement strand
GTCGCGCGCTGCGACATACTGACGGCGTGAGCTCCTATGACGCCGTGGTGGTGGGCTCGGGCCCGAACGGACTCGCTGCGGCGATCTCTCTAGCACGCGCAGGCCGCTCGGTCGCCCTGTACGAAGGCTCGTCCACTCTCGGGGGAGGCATGCGTTCGGCGGAGCTGACGCTGCCTGGTTTCGTGCACGATGTGTGTTCGGCGATTCCCGCGCTGGCGCAGGCTTCTCCGTTCTTCAAGAGTGTGGACCTGGCGGAGCAAGGCGTCGAGTTGATCCATCCGCGCTATCCCTTCGCCCACCCGCTGGACGATGGCACCGCCGTGGTGGCGCACCGCTCGGTCGAGGAGACCGCCCGGGGCATGGGCGTCGACGAGTCCGCCTACCGCGCGCTCATGTCGCCGCTCGTCGCCGATGCCCCCGCACTGTGCGATGCAGTTCTGGGGCCGCCTCGGATACCTCGCCAACCCCTTGCGCTCGCGCGATTCGGTCGCTCGGCGATGAGGTCCACCGACGCCCTCGCCCGCTCTCGCTTTCGAGGGGAGCGAGCCAGCGCGCTTCTGGCTGGGGTCTCGGCTCACTCGATGATGCGGCTCACCGCCCGACCGACGGCTGCCTTCGGGTTGATGCTCACCGCCGTAGCGCACGCCTATGGATGGCCGGTGGCTCGGGGCGGGATGCAGGTGCTCGCGGACGCGCTAGCGCGCACGGCGCGCGACGCCGGCGTAGACATCCACGTCGACCGGCCCGTCACGCAGATGTCGGACCTCCCTGCAGCGCGGGCCGTTGTGTTCGACCTCACGCCCCGACAGGTGCTGGCGATCGCGGGCCACGAGCTGCCCGGCTGGTATCGCCGTGTCCTGGGCCGGTTCCGGTACGGACCGGGCGTGTTCAAGTTGGACCTGGCGCTCGATGGACCGGTTCCGTGGAAGGCCGAGGAATGCGCGGGCGCGGGAACCGTCCACGTTGCGGGGCCCATCGCGGACGTCATGTCGTCGGAGGACGATGCCAACTCGGGCCGTCACTCCGAGCGCCCGTACGTCCTGCTGTGTCAGCAGAGCCTCTTCGATCCCACCCGCGCGCCGGAAGGGAAGCACACGGTGTGGGCGTACTGCCATGTTCCGTCCGGTTCGACGGTGGACATGACCGAGCGCATCGAGAATCAGATAGAGAGGTTCGCCCCCGGGTTCAGCGATCGGATCGTGGCGCGCCACGCGACCGGACCGGCCGCCCTCGAGCGATACAACCCCAACTACGTAGGGGGCGACATCAACGGCGGCGTCCAGGACCTGCGCCAGCTACTGACCCGGCCGAACGGCTGGTGGCCTCCCTATGCCACTCCGAACAAGAAGATCTATCTCTGTTCTTCGTCCACCCCGCCCGGCGGGGGCATACACGGGATGTGCGGGTGGAACGCCGCGCGCGTCGTCCTCAAACGGGCTCTTCGGTAGCACTCGAGCGACGTCGTATCCGGCGCACGGGATAGGGCATGGGATGACCTTCCGGAGCGCCGAGCACGAGGTGCATGAGGGCTCCGATGCCGAGGCCGAGACCTGCGCCCCCGACCACATCAAGCGGCAGATGCGCGCCGACATAGACGCGCGAGGCCATGACTAGAAACGCGAGGATCCATACGATCCTCCGCCCCCGGGGGCTGAGGTACGGATGCGCAGCGGTTGCGAGTGCCGCAGCGACCGCTGCATGTCCGGAGACGAAGCCGAGTCCCGACGCTGGCTCCCCTCGAACGATGACCGAGGCGAGCAGTTGATGTGGTCGCGCGCGTTCGAAGATCTGCTTGAGGATGCCCGCTCCTAAGTAGGCCGCCACTCCCACCACTGAGATGTCCAGCGCCATCCGCACCCGGCGGGTTGCGAGTGCCGCGCCCGCAATGAACGGCACCGCCAGCAGATTGCCTAGTTGCATCGCCACCCAGATGGCTGGGAACAGCACATCGGGGAGATCGTTGACGAAGTGGAAGACGTCCCGTTCCAGGCTGCCAACGGCATCCGGGTCGACCAGGAGAGCCGAGCCGATGACTACGGCCACGCTGATGACCAACCGCGCAGCGTCCGAGCCATGACGACCGTAGGTGAAACGTTGGCTGTCGCGCTGCAGTTGCCATTTCACGACGAGCCCGTAGACCCGACCCGCGTTTCGAACCACTCGTCCGCTACATCGCTCGGCAGGCGGCCATCGAGGTCAACCGCCGCGTTCAGGATGGAAAGATCCTCGGTGGTCAGCCGAGCAGAGACCGCGTTCAACGCTGAGACCACGCGGCGGCCATATCGTTCGACGACCTCCGATCGAACGATGGGAGCGATGTTCTCCGCCGGCTGCAGGCGCCGATCGTCCTTGAGCAGGATGAAGTCGCCCGAGGCGATGTGAGGATCGGTTGTGAAGAGAAGGGCGACATCCACCTGCTCCTGCTCCAACGCCGTCACCGTCACGGGCCCCCCCGTGTCGAGTGAAACGAACGACTCGAACGTCAGGTCGTATGTCTGTTCCAGACCCTGGAGGCAGAATGGTCTGGAGGGGCACTCGGGCGGGCCCCCGAAGCGCAGGGTCTCGGCGATGGGCTCCAGGTCCGAGAGCGTCTTGAGGTCGAGCTCCGATGCCGTAGCCGGGCGCACCACGAAACCGTTCTGATCCTGCGCTCGAGAGGGGGCGAGAACCTCGAGGCCACGCCGGTCCAGCTCCTCGCTCAATCTCTCATACGTGGTGGCGGTGCTCGGCGAAGGATCCGCTCGGCCGATCGACATGAACTGGAGCGCCGTCCCGAGGTACTCGGGCACGATGTCGACGAGTCCTTGCTCCAGAGCGGGACCGAGCACCTCCCTCGGGCCCACGTCGGTCTCGATGTCGACCTTGAGGCCCTTCTCTCGCAGGGCAAGCGCGTAGATATGGGCGACGATGCGACTTTCGGTGAAGCTGAAGGAGCCGATCACGATCGTGTTGGGGTCGGGAGTCTCCACGGGTCCGGGCGGAGGTGTCGCGAAACCGCCCCCGGTGCTGCAGGCGCTGAGCAACAACAAGGTCATGCCCACGCCGGCGATCCGTTTCATCCGCCCACGTTAGCCGGACGCAGTCCCAGCGGCACTCTTGGGGGCCGGCGGAGGTGGATCAGTTGTCCTCTGCCCCGGGACCCGTCAGCTGCTGGTCGCCTTTGTTGGTTACGACGAAGACCTGCCAGAAGTAATAGATGTAGAAGTTCCGAGGCACGCGCGCGATCTCGCGCGCGTAGAGACGGATGGCATCCACGTAGGCGTCGCTGCGGTTGTAGGCGAAGAGCGCGGCTCCCATCCTCTCCGGGGCTCCCGAAGCGGCGAGGTAGTTGGCAGCGCCGAGGATCGCATCGTGGGGGTCCATGACGTTTCCACCCCCGCCGTATGCATCCCACGTGGAGGGCAGAAATTGCATCGGTCCGAGCGCGCCGGCGACGCTGGGACCCGTCAAGCGTCCGAAACGGCTCTCGACGAAGTTCACGGCCGCGAGGACCTGCCAGGGGACGTCGTAGCGGCGCTGCGCGAGCCGGTAGTAACCCAACAAGCGATCGGGCGCTTCCGGCCGGCGGGTCGGGAGCCTTACCGGACCCGCGACGGGCGTGACGAGTTTCCTCAGACCCCGTCCGGCGACGATGTTGCGTTCCGCAGCTCGGCCGACTGCGGCCGGCAGGCGCTCGATGACGGATCGCGCCAGTCGGGGGGCACCGACGAGCTTGCGGTGGAGACGCTGGTGGTGGAGCGCGAGAAGCTCGACGTCGGCGCGCCTCGACCCGGAGGTGAGCCCCGACTCCTTCCACGCATCGATCTCGCGGTACAACCTCTGCGTCGTCGTCCCCAGATCCCGTGCCAGACGTGCGGGCGCCGTCGGAAGTCGGCTATGGGGGCCGGGAGGGTTTTCGCTCGGTATCGAAGAGGGAGCCGGGGAGAGGGGTGGCGAAGAGAGCGAAGACGAGGCTGCGCTCGGCTGTGGCGGGGTGGACCTCGCGGCCGCTGTACGACTCTCCTCGGGCGAGCCCTGGCACGCCGCACCGGCGACGAGCGCGAGGCAGAGCAAGGGAACGGCTGGTTTCATCGGGAAGCTTTCCCCTCCTGTGCGTGTTGGGGATCGAGACGGCGAATGATGGAGGTTACGTGGCATCGGTTTGTACCCATCTCGATCAGATAAATGACGTCTCCCCGAATACCGACGGATGCGAGGAATGCTTGCAGATGGGAGACACCTGGGTCCATCTCAGGATGTGCCTCACGTGCGGGCACGTCGGATGTTGCGATTCGTCGAAGAACAAGCACGCCACCGCCCACTGGCACTCGACGGATCACCCTGTGGTGGCATCGGCGCAGCCCGGCGAGAGCTGGCGCTGGTGCTTCGTCGACGACCTGTTTGCCTGATGCTCCAGTCAAAGCTTGTTTATCGACACCTATAGGGTGGGTACTGTGGGGAAACCGACCAGAAGCATCGCCGAGTGGTTGGGTTCTCCTGAGGGGATCCTCTTTGTTTCGCTGGCAGCGGTGCTGCTTCTGGTAGTTCTAACAGCCTGCGCCGTAGCCATTAACGGGTGGACCAGGAGGCGCCGGCGGCTCCCGGTGGGCTGAAAATACGTATGGCCTCAGCTAGGGATGGGTCCTAGCTTGGGATCATG
>JALZOM010000060.1 GCA_030913945.1 Actinomycetota bacterium | reverse complement strand
CTTCACGGCCTAACGACTCTGTCGACCCCGTCCCTCACGCGAGGGCGGGGTCAGCGGCCCTTCCACTCGGGAGGACGCTTCTGGAAGAAGGCGGCGACTCCCTCGACCGTGTCCTCGGACTCCAAACACACGGTGAGCATGCCGGCCAGGTACTCGAGAGAATCCGAGAACCCCATGTCTTCAGCCCGGTAGAACGACCTCTTGCCAAGGGACAAGATCAATGGGCTCTTCGAGACCAGCGCCGCTACGACCTCGTCGACCTTTCGATCGAGCTCGCCGCGCGGGACCGCGTGGTTCACGATCCCCCATTCGTACGCCTCGGTCATGCTCATACGGCGGCCCGTCAACATCATCTCGAGAGCGACCTTGCGCGGGACGTCACGCTGGATAACGGCGGTGATCATGAAGGGCCACAATCCGAGGTCGATCTCGGGCGTTCCGATCTCGACATCCTCGACGCCGATCACGAGATCGCAGGCAAGCATCAGCCCGAGTCCACCAGCAAGAGCGTGGCCATTGGCGCGAGCGACGATCGGAAGACGGGAAACGCGCATCTGAGTGAAGAGTCCCGCCACCTCAGAACGCTGGAAGTGCTGAGCCACCCTGCTCTCGGCACTCATACCGCCAAGGTCAGCGCCGGCGCAGAACGCCGCATCCCCCGCGCCTGTCAGTACCACCACCTGGATGTCGAAGTTCTTCTCGAGCTCGTTCAGCATCACAGCGATGCCGGCGACGACCTCGGGGCTCAACGCGTTGCGTCGCTCCTCTCGGTTGATCGTGATGCGCGCAACCGGCTCGTCGATGTCGACGAGTATCGGAGCTGGATCCGTCAAACCCGACCGGATCTGAGGACGTCGAGGACCGCTCGAGCATCGTCGTCCTCGACCTTGATCGGTTCCCCACTACTGCGCGCGGGGCCGAACGCTCGACGAAGGTTCTCTTCGGCTCTGTCCAGAGCCTCTTCTGCAGCTTTGAGCTTGATGCGCAGGTCTGTTTCCCGCTGAGTTGTGTTCTCGAGCTCGTTTTCCAGCTCCTGCGTTCTTTCGCGCTGGGCCGCGCTGTCGCTGGCGAAGGCCTCCACTTGTGCACTACGCAGAGCGTCATCCCGTGCGAGCTCTAGCAAACGATCGACGACGGCTTTTCCCAGGTCGTCGTAGTTGAGCCGGCTCGCGCGTTTTCCGGCACGAGCCGGGAGCGAAGCCTCCGCATCCTCGAGCGAAACGGGCTCGATGGATCGGATCTCAATGATCGTGTTCCTGCCGCGGCGACCCCGCTGCTGAACGTCGATGCGCCCGAGATCCTCCAGAAGCTTCACGGCCTCGGCGGAACGAACCGAGTTCAGTCCGGCATCGGAGGCGACTTGTCGAAGTTTGCCTTCAAAGACTTCCTTCTGTGCGGCCTCATTCAGGTGAGACAGCAAACGACTAGCAAGTTCATGCAGATTAGTTCGGGCCACGGGTTCGCCTTTGCGTTGTAAGAGGAGAGATGCTGTGCATCATTCTATATGCACTATGCACCTAACTCGCACGGCAGAGAGCGCGTGCAAACCGCAACGATACCCGCGAGTAAACCGATTTAGTTAAGACGAGATGATGTACAGATCACTCTTTAGAAGATGCACAGATCGCTCTTAGAAGTCGACGACGTGGAGCGAGCGCGCAAGGTTGACGATAGCAGTCGAGGGAAACCTGCGGTGGCCGCCGAGAGTCACCAGATGCGGGAGCTTCCCCTCTTTCGCCCACCGTGCGACGGTCTTGGGGGAGACACGCAGGATCTTGGCGACCTCACCTGTCGTTATGTACGCCTCCTCGCGGAGGGCTCCGTTCAACTCTGCAGTTCCCACTAGGGGTTCTCCCTCGTCGATGCCGATTGGTCGGTCTTTGTCCTATCGACCGAAGTGAGGGGATACCTGAGCGCTCTCTTCGTCCTATTTGAGAGGTCGGAGATGGGTCAGAAACGCTGGATGAGCGTCGTTATCCTGGCCCTGAGCGACTGGGGGCATTCATGGCTGCCCCGGAGGCGGGCCACCACCGTCGTGATCTCCCGTTCCAGCCCGACCCGTTGGTAGCAGGGGCCGCACTCCTCGAGATGGATCCGGATCTCCACGCGTTCATCCTCCGAGAGGACCTCGCCGTCGAGGTAGAGGTAGGCGCGTTCCAGCGCCTCCTCGCATTCACCCTTCAAGATGTGCGTCCATCTGTATCCCCCGGAGACTCTCCATCATTTTGGACCTCAGGCCCGTCCTTGGCTCCTTTGACGATGCCTCGGTCCCTCGCTAATTCCCACAACCTCTTCTGAAGCGCTTTTCTTCCCCGATGGAGGCGAGACATGACCGTTCCCATGGGGACCTGCATGATGTCGGCCATCTCGGCATAGGTGAACCCCTCCACGTCCGAGAGCACCACCGCAAGTCGGAACTGGTCAGGAAGGTCCTCGATCGCCTCGGTGATGTCGGAGTCAACCAGCGAATCGAGCACGATGTTCTCGGGAGTCGCCTCGAACTGAGGGTCGTGATTCTTGAGCTCCTGATAAAGGTCGAACTCCTCGACCTCGTCGGAGGACACCTTCTGTGGCTCTCTCTGCCGTTTCCGGTATGTATTGATGTAGGCGTTGGTCATGATCCGGAAGAGCCATGCCTTTAGGTTCGTGCCTGGTTCGAAACGGTCGAACGCCCGGTAGGCCCGCAGCATCGTGTCTTGCACGAGATCCTCTGCGTCGGCCGGGTTGCGGGTCATCCTCAGCGCCCCCCCGTAGAGGGAATCGAGCATGGGGAGGGCATCGGTCTGGAAACGAAGCTTGTCCGCCTCCGAGAGGGAGACCTGCGAGGCCTCAGGCACTGGACTTCATCCCTCCGACCCCTTTGAGCATCCCCGACTCGAAAGTGAACATCAGTTCCCTCTGCAATCGATGAGTAGTGAGAGCGATCTCGATGAGGTTGTCCAGGAGCTCCTCGAAAGAAACGCCGGTCGGCTCCCACAGATAGAAGGAGAGTGACCCCGGGATCGTGTTGATCTCCATCACCCATGTCTCTTCGGTGTCCTCCTTCACGAACGAATCGATGCGAGCGACGCCCGCAGCGTCGACGGCACGGAAGGCGGCCACCGCATTGTCCTGGACCTGTTTCGTCAGCGTTTCGGATATGGGGGCCGGGATACGCCGGTCCAGCGAGGCCATGCCCTCGCCCTTGGCGCCCGACGGCTCGTCATCACCCTTGCCTCCGCGCAGGTATTTGTCGTCGAAGGTCAGGAATTCCTCCCACGCCACCGGCCGTTCGCACACGGAGGGCCGCGGCTCGAAACCGGGCCCCCCCAGGACCGAGCAGTTCACCTCGGCACAACCCTCCATCGCCGTCTCCACCAAGATCCTGCGGTCGTAGCGCGCCGCTACGTCCAGGGCGTCGGTCAGGGTTGTCCGATCCCTCGCCTTGGCGATCCCCACACTGGAGCCGAGCCGTGCTGGTTTGACGAACGCCGGATACCCGATGGCGTTTTCGACCTCGTCGAGCACCGGCGACGGATCCACGTCGAGGCGACCGGAGTCAACCAGCACATGCGGCACGACGGGCAGCCCTGCCTCCTTGAACGCAGCCTTCATCACCGCCTTGTCCATCCCCGTGGCGGAGCCCACCACCCCGGAACATGTGTAAGGGATGTCCGCGAGCTCGAGTAGACCCTGGAGCGTGCCATCCTCGCCGTAGGTGCCGTGGATCATCGGGATGACTGCGTCCAGGGCGACCCGGCGCGATCCCTTGAGGCGTCCGCCGGGGACCAGGAGCCCTCCGTAGCCCGTGGACGGCGGGATGAAGCCTTCTTCGCCCACCTCGACCCAGCGTTCGTCCTTGTAGACCTGCAGATCGTTCAACGCAGGGGAGGTCAACCACCGGCCCTCTCGGGTGATGTAGATGGGCACGACGGTATGCCGGTCGCTCAGAACGGCCATGACCTGGTGGGCGGACACGACCGACACGTCGTGCTCCACCGAGCGCCCGCCGAAGATCACTCCAAGGGTCAATCCGTCCATGGGGGTGGAGTCTAAGGGGGCCCGGGGATCGGGGCGGGTGCCCTAGTCCTCGTACTGGTCGGGGAGGTCGTTCTCGAACAAGACCACGTCGCCGGCGCGCAGCACGGTGGCCAGCTCCTTCTGCGCCTCGTTCAAGGAATCGACTGTCACGACCCTTGCTCCGGCCGATCGAGCTGCTCCGGCGGTGATCGCCTCGCGATTGAGGCGGGCGACGACGATCAGGATGTCCGCTACCTGTCCGGCTCGTTCCCCGAAGACCTCGTTCGCTTGGTGCTGCAGGGGGCCCAGCTCAACGATGCCGGGCGTCACCACGATCTTCTGATGGCCGGGCATCGACCCCAAGACCTCGAGCGCTGCGGCCGCCCCTTCCGGATTCGAGTTGTATGCATCATCGATGACGGTGACCCCGCCGGTTCCATCGATGATCTGTAGGCGGTGTTCTACAGGTTGCAATGACTCGATGGGTGTCTTCAGTTCAACCAGCGACCGTCCGGATGCGATGGCAACCGCGGTTGCCGCCAGAACATGACCGAGCGCGTGTCGACCCAGCAGGTGCGTGGTCACCTCTAGTTCGTCGCTATTCCGGGAGTCGACGATCGTCAACGTGGTACCCCGAGGAGTGAGATCCACCTCTCGAGCAGAGATGTCCGGAGAACCTTCCGGCTTCAGGCCGTAACGGACGACCGGGACGTTCGACGTCTTGTCGGCCAGGGCGCGAACCTCCGGATCATCCACGTTCATCACCGCGGTTCCGCCGGCGGGTAGCGCCTCGATGAGCTCGTACTTGGCGCGCCGGATGGCTTCCATCGAACCGAAACGTTCGAGGTGAGCCGGTCCGATCGCGGTCAAAACACCGATCCGCGGCTGCACGAAACCAGAAAGCTCCGCGATCTCGCCGGTTCCGTACGCACCCATCTCGACGATGAAGAACCGGTGCGCCTCGGTCATGTGTTCGTTGATCGTGCGAGCGACCCCGAGCGGGGTGTTGAACGAACCAGGTGTGGCGAGGACGGCCTCTTTTCGCCCGATGAGTCGCTCGATGGCGAACTTCGTCGAGGTCTTGCCGAACGATCCCGTGACGCCGACGACGAGAGGTTCGACCTTGGTCAGCCTAGTTTGGGCGGCACGCATGAACCGTCCGTTGATCGTTGCCTGTACGGGCGTCATCACCTGATCCGCCACGACGAGCACACGCGGTGTTCCGAAGAACACGAGCGCGGTCATGGCGGCCCACGCCCCCACGTCCGCCGGCCACCCACCGAGGAACAAGTGCGCCACCCCCGGAACGACGAGCACGGCAAGGATGCTGACGATCGTTGCGGTTATCAAGATGCGCCACGCCCGACCGGTCATCACGAGAGGCTTCTTCGCTGTGGGCTTTGTCAGGAAGCGGGCTCGTTGCCTATGTGCTCGGCACCAGGACAGAAACTCGCGACGCTTGTAACCCTCCAATTGGAAAACGTGGAGTGCTCGCCGCAGGCGAACGAACTGCAGGATCCCGAACAAAGGGATCAGGACGTAAACGATCGTCCGCAGCAGGATCGAGTAACCCCAGAAAGGATCGGTGATCAGGATCGGGTTGGTCATCGCGCGCCGGGTGCATCGAAGAAATGCCGGAGGACCTGACAGAAGCGCTGCTGCTCGTCGAGATAGGCGAAGTGCCCGGCCCCCTCGAACAGCACGAGGCCCGCGTCCGGGATCAGAGCTTCCATCCGTCGCGCATGAGCGACGGGCACGGCGTCGTCCTCGGTTCCCCATATCAGCAGCGTTGACGCTTCGATCTCGGGCATCAGATGACCGAGGTCCTCCTGGACCACCCGCACGAGTATGGGACGCATGGCTCCCGCTTCTTGATAATCCTGAGATGCGATCCGTGCGTTGATCGCGCGCCGTACCTTTTCTCCGGTAGGGCCGAAAGCCCCCACCCCACGCGCAAGCTTCGACACACCTCGCTTGGCGCGCACCATGGCCGAAGGAGCGCTACGAAGCCCCGACGATCCAACGAGAACGAGCTTGGCGACTGCATCCTTGTGTGTCGCAGCGAGATACATAGAGGTCTTGGCCCCGTAGGAGTGGCCGACGAAGTGCGCGCGACCTAGATCCAGAGAGCGAACCACGTCGCAGACGTACTCCGCGTAGTCGGGGGTCCCCCACACTCCCTTGGGAACGGGAGACTCTCCGAACCCGGGAAGATCCAGAGCAACCACTCTGAAATGGCTCTCTAGACATCGGACGACCGGAGTCATCGACTCGATGCGCCCGCCCCATCCGTGCAGAACCACGACCGGTGGGCCCGATCCCACGTCGAGGATGCGACTCTTCTGCCCATGCACCTCGACGAAGTCGTAAGACGGGGGGATCTGGACCCCCTCAGCGGCGAGGTGGGCGGCGCGACCGGCGATGCCGGCGTGCCTTCGGGTTCTTGCGTCGCCTCGGCTGGGGCGCGGGAGCCGGTCGAGGCCGTTCCGCCTGCGCCGTCCTGACGGCGGCCACCACCTCTTCGGTTTCGCTCGCATCCGACGCGCCGGCCCCCAGCAGCAGCTGAAGGAGAACCGAGCGCTCGAATTCCTCGACCGTCTCGGAGACCTTTTGACGATTGCCTTGGGGGGTCACCCATTCGGCGATGATCAACTCGGAATGGGGCACCGCCACTTTGAGCGGCGTCGAGCCCACCTTCCCCTGCCACACGATGTCCTGCGCTTCCATGACCTCACCTCGTGGATCGTCCTATGGCGACGTCGGGTCGCCGCATGAAAAGGGGCGCCCCAAGGGCGCCCCTCAGCGTTTTCTTGGAGTGTCGCGGGTCATTGTAGTGCGCCGGGGCCTCGCGTCCCATCAGTGGCTCAAGCGCAGCAGGCTGCTCCATCGGCCTGCCCGGCCCCCGTGCAACACGAAGCATCCTGTTGCGGGGCATCGGCAAGCACCGTGTAGACCTCCCACGGGGCGCCACTCGGGTCATGCACCCACACCTTGTCCTGAACCGCGTAGCAACAGGAGACCTCGTTCTGCTCCCTCGTCTCGAGGCCCTCATCGCTCAGTCGCCGCGTCGCGGACGTGACTTCGTCGGTCGATCCCACCTCGACTCCGAGATGATTGAGGGACCCTCCATGTCCGGGGTTCTCGATCAGAACCAGCTTCAGGGCCGGCTCGCTGAGCGCGAAGTTCGCGTAGCCCGGCCGGCGCTTCGCAGGTTCCGCTCCGAACAACTTCGAGTAGAACCCGACCGCCTCGTCCACGTTCTCCACGTTCAACGCCAGCTGCACCCGTGACATCCCAGCCTCCTCCATCGACGATCGTCTATATCGAACGGACCTCGATACTTGCACGGTATATAGATGTCTGTCAATATGGAGCCCATGAAGAACATCGCGTTGGTCGAGGATTGCTGTCCCCCGCTGCTCGAGACGTCCCTTTCGGCCGGGGATGCCGAGCGCATGGCCGGCGCCTTCCGGGTCGTGGGAGACCCCACGCGCCTGCGCCTACTGAGCATGATCGCCACGCATCCTGGAGGCGAGGTCTGCGCCTGCGAGCTGGTCGAGCCGCTGGGATTGAGCCAGCCCACCGTCAGCCACCATCTGAAGGTGCTGTTCGAGGCGGGACTACTCGGCCGCGAGCGGCGCGGCACCTGGGTCTTCTATCGAGTTTCCCCCGCCCCCCTTGAAGCTCTTCGAGCCGCGCTCGTCAGCTCCACTCCCTGAGCGGGGCCGGCCTCGGGATAGGCGTCTGCGCATCCATCTTCGGGATGCAGTGATTTCAGAATCTACATATTTGTAGTCGTCGACATCCAGAGTCCGATCGGCCACCCTCGGACGGTGTCGCTCAGGTTGAGCCGTCACCTTCGCGCCACCGGCACGGTCGGCACGACCGGCCTCTCCCAGTGCACCCAGAGGATGCCGGTGAGGATCCAGAGGAAACGCGCTAACGGGACGTGGGCGGTTGTCACGGATGTGATGTCGAGAGCCGACGGCCCCTTCGGGATGAACATCAACGATCGGAAGGGCAAGTACCGGGCCGTAGCGCTGCGCACCGCCGCCAACGAGGGCGACATCTGTGGGTGACGACGTCTACCACGCGCACCCACAAGCACTAGGGAGCCACAAACGCGAGGAGTCGGGGGGCCTCATCTATCCCTGCTGGTCGGCCCTCGGCCTATTCCTCGTGGCCGGTCCTCAGATCGATCGACTTCTCAGCAGCATGAGGCCGAGCTTCTGGCTCCTTTACGCGGCCGCTTGCCGACTGGACGCGAGCGCGCAGGGCCTCCTCAGCATCCTGCAGCCGGCGGATACGGGCCTCGAGCTCTCGAGCGGTGGCCTCTCCTCGACCCGTCGCGTCGGCGATCACATTCCTGCCCTCACGCTGTGCCTCTGCCCTTATCTCCTTTGCGTGCCGCTCGGCCTCTCGACGGATTACTACGCTCTCGGCCGTCGCGTTGTGCTTGGCACGGGATGCTCCGGATCTGAGACGGTCGACTTCGGCCTGAGCGTCCGAAACCAGCGCCTCGGCGCGACGACTAGCCTCTCTTTCGGTTCGCTCCACCTCTTTTCTGGCCTGCGCCAACATGCGTTCGGCATCCTGGAGGAGCGTGGCCGCTTCCATCCGGGCAGTGGTGAGTAGCTCTTCGGCTGCCTCGTGCGACTCGTGCAGGAGGGAGCCGATCTCTCTCCCCACCCCCAACAACGGTTGCTCGACCTTGACCTCGGCTATGTCCAGCTCGCGCTGGAGCGCACGCAGACGCTCGGCCACGGCGTGGAGGAACGCTTCCACGTGCATCTTTTCGTAGCCGTACTCCTGTTCGGGGAAGGACGCCGTCTCGACCTCATCCGGAGTGAGGGGGTCAAAGCTCGTCTGGTCTTCGACCTGCATGGATCAGCCGCCGACGGGTTCTTCGATCGTCAGCTCGTTCGGATCCGCCTCGCTTGGCGTGGTCTCGAGAGCTCTTACCTCCGAGCTCAATGCCCCAAGCTGCTCGCCCAGAGCCGCCAGGCGCAGCCCTACCTGCCTCTCCTTCTCGGCAAGCCGGCCCACGCTTTCGTCCGCCTCTTGGATGCGACGGGCCTTCTCCGTTTCGGCAGCCTGTCGAGTTGTACGAGCATCGCTATCGGCGTCGGCGCGGATGCGCGTACCTGCATCCGAGGCTTCTTGGCGCGTTTGCTCTGCGTATGTGTCGGCCTCGCCCCGTGTCTCCCTGGAGTACTCATCGGACCGGGTTCGAGTGTCCAGCGAGTAGGCGTCGGCTTCTTCCCGCGTCTTGGCCGCATCCTGCGCCGCGACCTCACGTTCCTGTGAGGCCTCATCCCGAGCGCGCTCGATGATCTCGTCGGAGTTGTCCTTGGCGTCCTGAAGCAGCCGGCCGATCCGTTCGCCCAGATTCAGGTGAGCGTTCTCGGCCTCATCCTGTAGCGAAGCCACGCGTTGCGCGACGGTGGCCAGGAACGCATGGACCTCGTCCTTGTCGAATCCGCGCATGGTGGAAGAGAAGGATGCGCTGTTGATCGCCTCTGGAGTGATGTCGTCTGACATCGGTTCACCTCCCCGTCTGCGGAGTTTCCCCCTTGTGCCCCGAGGCTGTCAATCGTGAGACACGGATGGAAGGGTCTGCCAGTAGCGATGCAGGCGGTGAATCAGCCGGTTCCTGTGGGTAGCTCCGTATAGGGCAGGGCATCCTCTGGCTCTCCACCGTCACCTCGCCGTTCGGGTCAGCGATCTCCATCTCGACCAACATCATCTCACGGGCATACCTAGGGCGCTCGAGGCCCCAGCCCGACCTTGTGTGGTACCTAGGGGCTACCTCGATCGGGTCCCGTCGCTTCGGAGCGGATACCGGCTCGAGATCGTCGATCTCGCAGACCAGCTGCTCGACCTCGGGCGTGGCGGGATCGCCATGGCGACGGACGGCCCCAGCGTCCACGTCTCCGGAACTCCCGAGACGAGTGATGAATCGAACCAGACGAGATCGGGGGTGCCGGGCAAGCAAGGGGATGTCATCCACGATGCGGATGTCGTTCGGCCCGCAGAAACCGTCCAGAGGAAGCGGCCGTTCGGAACGATCGCCGCCTGGACTCACAGCGAAGCGGTTCGCTAGCTAGCCGTCACCACCCCGTGTAGGACTCGTTGTGGGGCGTGAGCGAGCACATTGTCGTAGACGGCCACCAGCTCCTGGGCCACGCGTTCCCACGAGTACCGGGCCCCTTCTTTAAGCGCCGCATTCCGGAGCGACCGCGCGAGTACGCCGTCCCGGATCACGCGTGCGATCGCCTGAGCCAGCAGCAGCGGTTGATCCGGCTCGACGAGGAGACCGTTGTAACCGTCCCGGATGACTTCTGGGATGCCGCCCACTCTGGAGGCCACCACAGGAACGCCGAGCTGCATGGCCTCGACCAAGACCCGTCCGAGTTCTTCGTAGATCGAAGGCAGCACGAGCAGGTCGGCCCCAGCCATCACCGATGGGATGAGGCGGTGCGGCAGGAAACCCGTCACGGTCACTCGGTCGTCCAAGCCGAGATCGCGCGCCCGCCTCTCGAGCTCCGTTCGGTCGGGGCCATCCCCGACAAAGACGATATCGACATCTCGGGGGAGATTCGCCGCCGCCTGCAGCAGGGTGAAGATGCCCTTCTGGCTGACCAGCCGCCCCACGAATACCACCCTGGGAGATCGGAGGCGCGGCCACGGCCACTCTCCTACAGGCGGGTGGGGATCGGCGCCGGGAGGCACCACGTGGATCCGGTTCTCTGCCACCCCATCCCTGGATAGGGCCTCGGCGACACGGTCGGTGAGAGCTATCACCGCGTCGGCTTTCCTGCACACCGAACGCTCCAGGAATCCGCCGACCGACTTCAACACCCGCGTTCGGGCGTCAACCACCTGGATCGTATGAGCCAGACTGCAATGCAATGTGACCACCAGAGGTGTCCGGTTCCTGCTCGCTGCTCGATAGGCGATCGGCAGCACCGCGAGATCCTCACCAGCGTGGGCGTGAACGAGGTCGCACCGTGCGGCCAGGCGGGTAGCCAGATTGAAGAGCGGGACGCTGTAGAGCTGCCGGAACCTCTTGATGGGTAGACCCAGGCGGATGACCTCAGACCGTTCGCCCACTCGCTCGCGCGCGGCCGCCTCTGGACGCCTAGCCGTCAGTATCGCCTGCTCGAACCCTAGCTCGTCCAACGCGCTGGTCAACTGCGCGGTGTGGACCTGCATGCCGCCCATGACGTCGAACCCCGAACCGGCCGAGGACAGCGATCCATCGGGCGTTGCGAATACGGATGAGAGTCGGAGGACCGTTCCTCTGGAGCGAACGCTTACCGAGCCGGTGTCGACCATCTCGTTCATGAACGCTGAGCCCACTGTGTGAACGGAACCTGTATTCGGGCGATAGAAGCCATGAATTCGAAAGGCTAACGACCGGAACAGGTCCAAAGTTGGTCGCAGAGCGGTCGTCCCCGGTGGGTCCCGCTACGAGACGGAGGGAACCAGTTCCTCGAGCAACACCCTCACTCGCCTGTCGAGCTCGTCACGGATGGGGCGAACCTCGTCCATCGGCCTGTTCGCCGGGTCCTCGAGCTCCCAATCGAGGTACTTCTTTCCCGGGTAGACCGGGCACGCGTCCCCGCAACCCATCGTGATGACGACATCGGCCGCACGTACAACTTCGTCCGTCAGCGGCTTGGGGAACTCTTGAGCCATGTCCACTCCGGTCTCGGCCATCACCTCGCGCACTCCCGCGTGGATCTCGTTCGCCGGAGTCGAGCCTGCCGAACGGACGTGCACCCTGCCCCCCGCGACTCGATCGAGTAGCGCGGCTGCCATCTGGGAACGGGGGTCACGCGCTGGCGCGTGCTCGGCGAGAACGTTGGTTTCGGCGGTAGCGTCCGGTCGCTTCACCATGCGTTCATGGAGTCTCCGGCTCACCGCGCCAACATCCTGTTCGACAGCTACCGCCACGTCGGCGTCGGTGTCAAACAGTCCAGCGGATTGATGTGGGTCACGGTCGTTTTCGAGGCAAGCAAGGATCCCGGCACACGGCTCTCGATGCCGTCATGTTGAACGGAGGACAGATGACCACGTTAGGCGAAAGGATCGACCATCAGGCAGGTCACAGCATCGACTTACGAAACGGCGCTCTGACGGAACCCTTGCTGGGTCTCGAACGCATCCTTATCGTCGCTCGGGAACAGCTGGCTATGGATCTCGCGTTCGTCTCGGCTTTCGAGGGCGCTGATGAAACGTTCGTCAGTGTCTGCGGCGATAGCCGCTCATTCGGGATCTGGACGGGTGGGGCACTGCCCACCGAGGAAACCTTGTGCGCGCGGGTTCTCAGTGGCGACATCCCCGCCGTCATCGGCGACACGGATGAGGTCCCTGCAGCACGGGTTCTGCCGATCACGGAGAAGAAACGGATCGGGGCCTA
>JALZOM010000058.1 GCA_030913945.1 Actinomycetota bacterium | reverse complement strand
GGCGAAGCCGAGAGCGACGTCCTGAGCCTTCAGAACCAGATCACCGACGCCTTCTCCGCCGGCGACGAATCGGAAGTCGCCGACGCGCTGCGTCCGATGTACCTCGAATACCTCGAGCAGCACCTCTCGGACTAGCCGCCTGCGGGCCCGAACTCGTTACCGATCCGGTTACGGATTCCCTCTCCTAGCGGCGTCCCGAGAGAGGTGCCTCTTCTGCGGAGCCGGAGTCCTTCTCGTTGTCTGCGAAGCGTCGCGCCCGAGCGCGGGCCTCGCGGAGGATGGGCGGCCCGGGCAGCAAGACGTTGAGGCTGCGCGTCAGGGAGTAGATGTACGCCCGGACGAACGGGTCCACCGGCGGGAACCAGGGGATCCCGTACATCTTCCTGACGTGTCGAGGCAGGATCGAGATCGCCGCGGCGGCGGGCACGCCCCACAGGGGCCGAGCCGGGAGGGGCATCGGTGGGCTCAGGACCAGCTTCATTCCCTCCTTGGCGGCGGGCGTGATGCGAAGGTCCGTCACGCCGCGAAGGTAGGTCCGGAGCTCGTCCAGTGTCTGAGGGACGTCTGCTTCGCTCAGTCCCACCAGCTCGGCCGCGCGGACCATCTCGAGCACGTACCGGTCGGCGTCCTCATCCGAGACGGGACCGGCGTAACGGCGGTATGCCGTCAAGAATGAATGCACCTCGACGGCATGAACCCACAAGAGCAACTCTGGGTCGTCGGCCCGGTAGGACCGGCCCGTGACGTCGTCTACTCCGCGCACGCGACGGTGCAGAGCCCGAACGCGTGCCCCCGCGGCCTCGGCTGCGGCCGAATCACCGAATGTCGTGATCATCAGGAAGTCGCTGGTCCGCTGCAGTCGCCCCCACGGATCCTGGCGGAAATCGCTGTACTGGGCGACGGCCGCCATCGCCAGCGGATGCAACGCCTGGATGAGCAACGCTCGCAGGCCGCCGATGAGACCGGCCGGGTCAGCGTGGATCCGCCAGGTGACGCTGTCGGGACCGAAGAGGCCCAGGTCGGTGGGGTCTAGATGGTGCTCGTCGATCATGACCCCATGCTAGTGGTGCGGCTCCTTTAGGCGCCGCCCAGCTTGCGCCGTCCAGGCATCTCTCCTGCACTAGGGTTACGCCACATCCCTCGGGGGGCCGTGATCAACCTGGGAGCGATATGAGCAGGGAGCAAGGACATGTGGGCCCGCGCCCGCGCAGCAAAGAGGAAGCGCGCCGGCGCATGCTCGCCCGGCGACGGCGCACCTTCGGCGTGCTCGGCGTCCTGGCGATCGCCGCTGCCGGCGTCGGCGCCTGGCAACTGTGGCCGGCGAGCGACACCGGTGATTCGGCTCCCGGATTCCAACGGCAGGAACGGCTGGAGACGGAACAGGAGCCGGCCGAGCCGTCGGAGAAGGAACTGGCTCAACGCCGCATCAAGCACGTCATCTACATCATCAAAGAGAACCGCAGCTTCGATAACTACTTCGCTCGCTATCCAGGGGCGAACGGCGCAACGCACGGCAAGACATCCACGGGGGAGCGGGTGAAACTGACGGTTGCTCCCGACGTGATGGAACCCGACATCGGTCACGATTTCCCCGCGGGTATGAACGCGATCAACGGCGGGAAGATGGACGGCTTCGACCTGGTCGCGAACGGCGAATCCCTCTCCGGCTATTCATCCTTCACTCGTGAGGGCATCCCGAACTATTTCTCCTACGCCGACGAGTTCGTTCTCGGTGACAACATGTTCTCGTCCATGTACGGACCGACTTTCCCTGCGCACCTCTACACGGTCGGCGCGCAGTCGGGGAGGGTGACGAGCAACAAGAACCAGGCGGACGCTCCCGGCGGCTACTGTGACGACCCGGGCGAAACCGTCTATCGCTTCCAGCAGCTGAGCAAGAAAGAGAAGAAGATCGTCATGGAGGCAGAAGAGAAGGCCGACATGGCTACGGTCGGCAACTTCTGGGAGGAGATCCGTGCCTGCCTGAACTTCGAGGTACTGCCGGATCAGCTCGTCAAGAACGACATCTCCTGGAAGTACTACGCGGATGAAGGTTCATGGATGAACGCCTTGCTGGCGATCAAGCACATGCGTTTCTCCAAGCATTGGGGCAGGGAGATCGTCCCCGAGGAGTCGTTCCCCGAGGACATCGAGAACGAGAAGCTGGCGGAGGTGTCGTGGGTCGTGCCCGGGCCGGGCGTGAACGAGCATCCTGGTGGCCCCAGCGTGTGCATGGGTGAGAATTGGACCGTAGAGATAATCAACAAGATCATGAAGTCGAAGTACTGGAAGAACACAGCGATCTTCCTGACCTACGACGATTTTGGAGGCTTCTACGATCACGTGCCCCCTCCGCACTACGACATCATGGGGTTCGGGCCGCGCGTGCCATTGTTGATCATCTCGCCGTGGGCGAAGCAGGGGTACATCGACTCGACCGAGTACGAGCTCGTGTCCCCCTTGAAGTTCGTCGAGGACACCTGGGGTCTCGACTGTATGACCCCGCGCGACTGCGCCGCCTCGAATATGTACAACGCGTTCGATTTCGAATCTGAAACGCCGCCCAAGGATCGCAAGCTCGTCTTGAAAGAGCGCAGCTGCGAGGGATTACCGGCGAGGATCTCACACGAGTACGACGAGCACGGCCACGAGGCGTTCGAGGCGCTGGGCGACTAGCCCGCTACTCGGGTGCCGGGGGGATCTCCAGCTCGTCGCCCACGGACAACTGCGCAGGGTCCGTGATCCCGTTGGCTTCGGCGATCACGTCCGCAAGGCCCACGTCCCCGTACTGGTCCTCGGCGATCGTGTTCAGGGTGTCGCCGGATCGGACGACGTACGTCTCGCTCTCGCCCCCGGTTCCGCCGCCCGTGGCTGACTCCGATGGCGCGGCGCTGGCGGGTTCCTCCGATGCGGCGGCCGCCTCGGTTCTCAGGGTGTCGACCTCGTCCTCCAGCTCGGCGACCTGATCCCGGAGGTTCTGGACCTCTGCGTCCGACGAGCCGGCTGGGGCAGTGGTGCGGCCCAGGAAGAAAACGAGGAGGAGCGCTACGACCAGGGCCAGGATCCGTCCCCAGAGGAGGCGGGGGCCCTCGCGGGGCTTGGCCTCGTCCTCGAAGTCCCAGTCGTAGCCCGCGCTGGGATCAGAGGCGTCGTACTGGCGTGTCGGGTCGTCGCTCATGCCAACCGTCCTGATCCCCGTGATTTGCCTCTCCAGGGTACCCAGAATCGGCCTCTCGGGCAGGCAATACCCATCTTCACTGGTTCCTGAAGCGATCCAGCATGCTGGACCGGAACGCCTTGACGAAGCGGCGAGTGGCCCTGCCGGACCGTCTCAGGTCCCGCTTGGACATGTTGGCCACCCGATCACTGGAGTCGTGATAGTTGGATTCGGGGCCGCTCCACATGAAGGAAGCGGGGATCCCGGCGCGCTCGAATGGGCCGTTGTCGGAACAGTCGCACGTGACCCTGTAGGTGACGTTGTAGTTCGAGCGATCGAGTTTCCTGTAGAGGGTTCGAGCGACGATCCGTGGCCCGATCCCCGCGGTCCCGATGATCAGGGGACGTCCGTCGGCGACCATGTCAACCGAAACCATCCCGGCGAGGCGCCGTCTCCCGCGTGATCCGAGCCGATTGACGTAGATCTGAGAGCCGACGTGGTGGACTCCGTTGCTGCCGTATTCCTCGGATCCGAAGGCCGCGAAGCGAACGAAGCGAGCCTGACGCTTGCCGGCGAAGAGCCGCGCCATCTCGAGCACGATGGCAGTACCCGATGCGTTGTCGTTGGCTCCGGGTGCTCCGGCGACTGTGTCCATGTGTCCGCCAACCACCATCGGGTAGCGCGCGGCACCCGGCCACCACGCAACCACGTTGCGGGATGTGCCGTTGTCCACGTCGAACTTCTGGATCTTGGTTCGATAACCGTAGCTGTGGAACTTACGGGCGATGTATCGCGATGCGCGGTATTCGCCACGGGTTCCCCGCACGCGCACGCCGATGCGTGACGCCAGCTTTCGCACATGAACCATCGTCCGCCACGTCGAAAACTTGCCGATCGAGCTGGAGCCTCCGAGCGCCTCGAGGTTGTCATCCGATCTCTGCCGGCCGTTCGAAGCGTTCTCGGGCATCCCGCACGCGATGAGCGCCAACCCTAGGGCCAGTACCAGTGCGGTTGCCTTGATCCTGGTCTTTATATCGCTCCGCCTTCCATCCACGGTTTCGCTTTCGGACAGCGAACCATAAGAGCAGCATCGGTGAAACGACCGGGCGACTACAGTAGGGCCATATGGCGAACGACCAGAACGCGAAGGATCCCATCCCCACCGGGTGGTTCGAGCGGGGCGCGAAACTCGCTAATCAGACGAGCCGCTCCGCGGCCCGCTTCGTGGGCACCAGATTCAAGGCCTTCGCAGACCCCGAACGGGGGCCGGAGTTCATGAAGGGCTTCCACGATCAGACCGCTCAGCAACTCGTAGAGATGCTCGGCGAGATGAAGGGCGCGGCGATGAAGCTCGGTCAGCTCGCCTCCTTCTATGAATTCTCGGCTCCAGGTGAACACCTCTCCACTTACCGGGACGCGCTAACCATGTTGCAGAACTCCGCCCCGCCGATGGATCCAGCCGCCTCGAAGGCGGTGATCGAGGAAGAGTTCGGGAAGCCGGTGAACGAGGTCTTTGCGGAGTTCGAAGACGAAGCCGTCGCGTCGGCTTCGATCGGACAGGTTCATCGTGCCGCGCTTCACTCCGGCGAGAAAGTGGCGGTCAAGGTGCAATATCCGGGCGTCGACGACGCCGTGCGTGCCGATCTGAAGAACGTCTCGGCCATGTCGAAGCTCGCCGTTGCCATCGCCCCGAACCTCGATCCCAAGGAAGTCGCTAACGAAGTGCGCGAGCGGGTGCTCGAGGAACTCGACTACAAGAGAGAGGCGGCGAACCAGGAACGCTTCGCTCGCCTCTTCCGGGATCACCCTTTCATCGTCGTTCCCGACGTGCATCTCGATCATTGCCGGACGCGGGTGATCACTCAGGAGTTCATCGAAGGCGAGCCATTCATGTCGTCGTACGAGTGGTCACAGGACGATAAGGATCGGCTCGGTGAGATCCTGTTCCGTTTCTTCTACGGCAGCCTCCATCGGTTCCTCATGTTCTCTGCGGACCCGCACCCGGGCAACTACCTATTGCTGCCGGAAGGAAAGGTGGCGTTCCTCGATTACGGACTGGTGCGCGCACTCGATCCAGGCACGCTTCGCAATCTCCTCGAGATCATCCAGGCACTTATCAACGACGACAAGCCGCGGGGGCAGCGGGCTCTCGAAGTGATCGGGATCCTGAACCGGCGTACGCCGGAGGTGGACGCTATCTGGGAGCACCTGTTGGAGATGAATCGCCCGGTTCTGACCGACGCGCCTTTCAAGATGGACCGTGAGCTGATCCAACGCATGGCGTCGGCGGGTTTCGACCCGCGGTCGAGTGCGTTCCAGACGCTGCGCAAGGTCGGCATCCCCGGCATCATGGTGACCTTCAATCGCATGTCCTTCGGCGTCGCGTCCCTGTTGGGCCGCCTCGAGGCAACCCGTAACTGGCACGCCTTGGCGCTCGAATTCTGGGAGGACGAGCCCTCCCTCACGGAGCTCGGCAAACAGGAGCAGGCGTGGGTCGCCGAAGCTCACCCGGACTGGGTCCCACTGCTCAAGCGGGACGGATCCTAGAGTTCGAGACCCAAGCGAGACCAGCGCGCGACCGCGCTGACCACGAGTTGCACCGCGATCGCGGTAAGCAGTATCCCGAGGATCCGCGTGAGGAAGTGGATGGCGCTGGGGCGGAGGTATCGACTGCACCACGACGCGAATCGCAATGATGCGAGCACGGCCGCTAGAGCGATGAGCACACCCAGGATCACGCTGACCTTGCCCCCGAAGTCGGGATTCTGACGCATCAACACCATCGTGGCGACGATCGCGCCCGGCCCGGCGAGCAGCGGCGTTCCCAGCGGGACGAAGGCCACGTTGGCTTCCTCGTGGGAGACGGTGAGCATGTCGCCACCTCCTCGCAACATCTCCAGAGCGACTATGAACAACAGCACCCCACCGGCAACCATCAGACTCTCGAGGCTGATGCCGAGATATTCGATGATCAGCTGCCCGAAGACGGCGAATACAACGATCACCGCCGTTGCAACGGCGATGGCCTGATATGCGGCTCGGTTCCGCAGACGCGTCTCGTGTCCACTCGTCAGCGTGAGGAACACCGGTACCCCTCCCAGGGGGTCGAGGATCACGACGAGGGTCACGAAGGCGTGTCCGAAGGCGCTTTAATCCACCGATTCAACCTACAACCCGGCACACCGAGGCCTACATCACGTCTATGTTCATGTGAACCCGTTCGCCCCGGAGCCGTTTGGTCACCTTGGGGGACGGGCATCTATGCCTTTGGCCCTCTGGAGAACAGGTGGACGACTGGGATGATCGAGATTCGCACCGTTCGTGAGCTAACGCTGGACAAACCGTCGGGGGCCGCCAACTCGCCGCACATCTCGGCTGCGAGCAGCCTGGTCCGGATCGGCGAAACCCTCTTCGTGATCGCCGACGACGAGCTCGACATCGGGATCTTCCCGCAGGATGCCAAGAAACACGGGCACATGGTGCAGATCCTGGACGGGCACCTCTCGTCCGACATCGAGGTGCGCAAGAAACAGAAACCCGACCTCGAAAGCGCCATGCTGGTCCCGCCGTTCGAGAACCACCCTCACGGCGGGGTGATGGCGCTGGGCTCGGGATCCAAGCCGGATCGATGCAATGGCGCTTTGCTACCTCTTAACGGCGAGGGCGCGCCGGCGGGGCACTACATCACGGTCGACCTGAAACCTCTTTACGAGCGGTTGAAGCCCGACGTGGGCGCAGTGAATATCGAGGGGGCATCGGTGGTCGGCGCTACCGTTCGTCTCCTGCAACGCGGGAACGACGGCGATGCCATGAACGGGATCGTCGATCTCGAGCTCGAAGCGGTCCTTGCGGCCCTCGACGCAGGCGAGCCGTGGCCCCCAGGCGCAGTGACGAGGATCGAGGCGCGCTCGTTGGGCGATCTCAAGGGAGTGTCGCTGTGCTTCGCCGACTCATCGCCCCTCGAGGATGACCGGCAGGTCTTCGCCGCTTCGGCAGAGGACTCGCACGGCGGCGGAGACGGCGCGATCGTAGGATCTGCCCTCGGGATGATGACCCCCGACGGCGACGTGAGCTTCATCGACGAGGTCAACCGGACCATAAAGGTCGAGGGCCTCACCGCGCGGATCGAAGAGGATGCGATCCAGGTGTTGATGGTCACGGATGCCGACGACCCGGATACGCCATCGCCCCTGCTCGAAGCCCGGCTCCCACTGGACACGGGAAGTTGAGCGATCTCGTAGTCGCTTTCCAAGGGGAAGCAGGGGCGTACTCCGAGGAGGGAGTGAACTTCCTCTTCCCCGACGCCGAACGTCGCCCCTACGCCTCTATAAGAAAGGTGTTCGAGGCGGTTGAGGTAGGGCGATGCGATCTCGGTTTGGTTCCCATGGACAATTCCCAGGCGGGAAGCATCAACGAAACCTACGATCTGTTCCTCAAGCACGGTTTGCACCTCGTCGGCGAGACCCTGGTGAGGGTCGACCATTGCCTCGCTTCTCTCCCCGGCACCTCGATCGACGACCTCGTCGAGGTGGTTTCGCACCCGCAAGCGCTGGCGCAGTGCGAAGAGTTCCTGAGTTCCCTTTCCGCCATTTCTCGAGCCGAGTACGACACGGCCGGTGCCGCCCGCAAGATCTCCGAGGAGAAGCTCGAAGGGGTGGCGGCCATCGCCTCGCGCCGGGCCGCCGAACTCTACGGGTTGCACGTCCTTGCCGAGCGTATCCAGACCTACCCGGACAACTACACGCGCTTCGGCCTGCTGTCGCGCAGCCCCGCTCCCCTTGGTGAACCCGACAAGTCATCTCTCGTATTCGGGGTTGGTCACGTAGCGGGCTCGCTCTACAGATGCATCGGAGCGTTCGCCGAACGGCACCTGAGTCTCACGAAGCTGGAGTCGCGGCCTCGCGCCGGCCGTCCCTGGGAGTACGTGTTCTACGTGGATGTCGAAGCGCCGGCCTCGTCTCCCGCGATGATCGAGGCCCTTGCGGAGGTCAGCGAGCATGCGACGTTCACCAGACTGCTCGGAAGCTACGCCGGCGGCATGGGGAAGAACCAGGCCTGAATCGCCCGGGCGAACGGATAGTCTGAAGCGCTCACACAACCAAGATGCAGGCGGGGAGGTTCATGATGGCCCAGGCCGAGGTGCTGCCGGAGGTCACCAAGTTCACGGATCAGCCGAAGATGATCATCGGCGGCAAGACCGCCGACGCGGTAACGGCGAAGACCTTCGAAGTGATCGATCCATCCACGGGGAAGGCCTTCACCGAAGTGCCTCTGGGCGACCTCGCGGACGTCGATGCTGCCGTTGCTGCGGCTCGCGAGGCCTTCGAAGATCGTCGATGGGCCGGGCTCCGTCCGGGCAAGAAGACCGAGGTCCTCTTCAAGATCGCCGATCTCATCAAGCGGAACATCCCGGAGCTGGCCCAGCTGGAGTCGCTCGACTCCGGAAAGCCCGTGAAGCTCGCATCGGGCGAGATCTGGGCCTCCGCCGAAGCCTTCCGTTATTACGCGGGGTGGCCGACCAAGTTCCACGGCGAGACCAACGCCACGGACGACAACATGTTCTCGTACTCCCTTCGGGAGCCGCTGGGTGTCTGCGGAGGCATCATCCCGTGGAACTTCCCGATGATCATGGCCTCATGGAAGGTCGCGCCGGCGCTCGCCTTCGGCAACACGGTCGTGCTCAAGCCGGCCGAGCAGACACCCTTGACCGCCATCAGGCTCGCGCATTTGTGTCTCGAGGCGGGAGTACCGGATGGCGTGGTCAACGTGGTTACGGGCCTCGGCCCACAAGCCGGCCAGGCCCTCGCCCAACACGACAACGTCGACAAGATCGCCTTCACCGGATCGACGGAAGTTGGTCGGAAGATCCTGCATGCCTCCGAGGGGAACCTGAAGCGCGTCACCCTGGAACTGGGGGGGAAGTCGCCCAATATCGTCTTTGCGGATGCGAACCTCAGGCGCGCGTCCAAAGGATCGATGATGGGTGTCTTCCTCAACTCCGGGCAGATCTGCACCGCGGGGTCGCGGATCCTCGTGGAGAGCTCGATCCACGATCAGTTCGTCGAGTCACTCGTCGAGGCAACGGAGTCGATGAAGGTGGGCCCCGCTCTCGAGGAGGACACCGGGATGGGACCGGTTGTCTCGAAAGAGCAGCTGGAGCGCGTCACCGGCTACATCGACATCGGCAAGTCCGAGGGGGCCGAGGTAGCCACCGGCGGGGGAGTGCCCGGCGATCTGAATGGTGGGTACTTCGTCAATCCGACGATCTTCACGGGCGTCCGTAATGACATGCGTATCGCGCAGGAGGAGATCTTCGGTCCGGTCGCAGCGGTGATCAAGGTTGACGACGTCGATGAAGCGATCGCCGTGGCGAACGACACCATCTATGGTCTCGCCGCCGCGGTCTGGACGGAGAGCTTGTCAAAAGCACATCGGGTGGCCCGCGGGATCCGTGCGGGCACGGTCTGGGTCAACACCGCCGGCCTCTACGATCCAGGTATCTCCTTCGGTGGCTACAAGCAGTCCGGCTACGGACGGGAGCTGGGTCTGCATTCGATGGAGACCTACACGCAGACGAAGTCCGTCTGGGTCAACCTGAAGTAGTCCGCCGCTGGCTAGCTCGTAGAGAACCCAGCCGCCCCGGCGGGGTCTTCCTCGGTGACGTCGACCGAGTCCACGTCCGCATGGTCGGGGCCCGCACTGCACCAGGCGATCACTCGATCGACCGCATCTTCGTCGCCTTCGAGGATGACCTCGACTCGTCCGTCGTCGAGATTGCGCGCCGACCCACCAAGCCCTTCCCTCAGTGCCTCGCGCCGGGCCGAGTCCCGGAAGAAGACGCCCTGGACGCGGCCGGATACCAGCACCCGCCTGCGAACCGTCACGTCGAGGTCGGCTCCGCGGGTCGGACGACGATGGTCTCGTGTTGAGGCTCGACCGCCACGACGGCCTCCGGGATGGCGCGCCTGACCTCGGGGTCGATGAACAGCCTGATCCCCCGGGTGTCGATGACCTCCTCGCCCTCGAGCGCCTCGTCCGCAAGCTCGACCTGGATATCGAACCCTCCGCCGAGCCCACGCGAGCCACGCAGGCGGACGCCGGCCGGACGAGCCTCGGCACTACCCAGCTCCAGCGACCGTTTCAGCACCTCGATCGCCTCGTCAGTTACCTGAATCGCCATCTGGCCCCCTATTTAATGTCCGCACGCGGCGGGCTGCTGACCGCAGCCCTTGCTCACGGCCGGCATCTTAATGCCGGCCTGCGGCAACCCACTGGGGGG
>JALZOM010000047.1 GCA_030913945.1 Actinomycetota bacterium | reverse complement strand
CTCGTTCATCCGACCGGGCAACCCGACCGCGCTTCCGCAGGAGATCGACCCGTCGAACGTTGCGGCCCGCAATGACGCCGATGACGAGTGGGAGACCGACGGTCCATACGCCGGCGCCTGTTCCGATAAGGCCGCAGTGCAGGATTTCGCCGGGCATGGCACGCACGTGGCGGGCACGGCGGCTGCGCCGATCAACGGCGTCGGCGTCGCCGGGGTCGCACCCGAAGCCACCATCGTCGGCTTGAAGGCAGGAACTGCCCAGGGCTGGTTCTTCACCCAGGAAGTCGTGGATGCCCTGATCTACGCCGGCGACAAGCGACTCGACGTCGTCAACATGAGCTTCTTCGCGGACCCGTTCCTGTTCAACTGCAAGAACGACGCCGAGCAAAGAGCGATCGTGAAAGCGATCTCCGCCGCCGCACGATACGCACACAACAGAGGTGTGGTGCTCGTGGCCTCGGCAGGCAACGAAGCGTTCGACTCCGACCATCCGCCCGCGGACGCCGACTTCACGCAGCCCGATCGGGAGGTCGGGAACGAGTGCGTGGTTGCCCCGGCGGAGCTTCCGTGGGTGAACACCGTGTCGGCCATCGGGCCCCAGAAGCGTCTCTCCTTCTACTCGACCTATGGCAACTCGAAGACCGACGTGACCTCGCCTGGGGGAGATTCGCTCCAAGCTCCGAATCCCTACGGCCGAGTGTTGAACGCCTGGTCGCACACGGCTCCTCCGGCTAGTACCTTCCCCGACCGGATGGTCGAGGACTGCCAGGGGGCGACAGGGACCCCGCCGTGCTTCGACTACGCGTGGATCCAGGGAACCTCGATGGCGGCACCTCATGCCGCGGGCGTGGCGGCGTTGATCCGCGCGGTGAACCCCAACATGCCACCGATGGCGGTGACGGCAACGATGCAGAACACCGCGATGACGATGACCTGCCCGGAGGACGACGATCGATGCACCGGTACGAGCAACGCCGGGGCTAACGGCGGTCAGACGAACTTCTACGGCAACGGCCTTACGGACGCCCTCGCGGCGATTTTGGGAGCCGAGTAAGCGCAACAGCACGACGCAGTGCGCTAGCGACAGAGAGGGCGGGGCTTCGGCTCCGCCCTCTACGCGTTCACTCGTGCACCTGGTGCAGGTTGCTCGGCGGCTTCGCTTCCTCGTCGTAGTTCACCGTGTAGCGGCGCAGGGAAGGGAACCTGACCGCGACGGCTGCGGTGCCCACGAGGCAGGCGGCGCCACCGATCAACACGGATGCCTCGGCGCTCGTCGCTCCGGCGACGAGACCCGCCTCGACATCTCCGAGGCGCGGGCCCCCCGTGACGATCATGAGGTTCACGGCGGATGCACGACCGAGGAGCGGAGGGGGCGTCGCTTGCTGGAGGATCGTCCCTCTGAAGACCGCGCTGATGACATCGGCCGCCCCCGCGGCGGCAAGGAACATCAGTGTGAGCGGCAGCGACCACAGGGACAACCCGGCAAGGGCGATCGCTCCCCCCCAGGCGACGACGGCGAAGATGACGGCTCGTCCCTGATGTCTCACGCGCTCGACCCATCCCGATGAAAGAGCACCGATGAGCGCTCCGGCGGCTGGGGCCGCGTACAGCAAGCCCAGGCCGGCGGCGCCGAGGTCGAAGACGCGCACGGACAACTCCGGAAATACCGCTCGCGGCATACCGAAGATCATCGCGACGAGGTCGATGACGAAGATCGAAAGGATCACGGGGGTGCGGAAGGTGAATCGGAGACCTTCCCGCACCGCCTCCAAACCCTTGCTCTGGCCGGCGACGGCGCCCGCGCTCCCAGGCACCCACCGCAGCGCCGCGAACGAAGCGAGGAAGGTCACGCAGTCCAGGACGTAGATCCAGAAAACGCCGTTGAATGCCGCTATCAGCAACCCACCGACCGCCGGTCCGGCGATCTGTGTCACCTGAAAGGTGACTTGCCGCAGCACCATCGCCGCCGGGATCTTGTCCGGAGACACCAGACTCCTGACCATCGCGGTGCGCGGTGGCCCATCGAGGGCGTGGAACGACGACGCGACCGCCACGAGAACATAGATGGCGATCAGGGGCGGGGTCTCCATCGTGCTGAGGACCGCGAGACCGGCGGTGCTGACCATCAACCCGATCTGAGCGCGGGCGATGAGCGTTCGTCTGTCGATCCGGTCGGCCAGAGCGCCGCCAAAGATCGATAACGCGATCAGCGGCCCCACCTCAGCAAGCCCGATGAGTCCAACCGCTACGGTCGAGCCCGTCACCTCGTACACCTGCCACGGCACCGCCACGTAGCGCATGTTCGTGCCGGCCAATGAGATCAACTGACCGAACCACAACGCCCTGTACCCGGGGGAGTCTCGGAGTGGAGTGATGTCGAGGGCTAGCGCACGAACGCGCGCGAAGCGCTTGCTCAAGTGTCCCGTCCCCTCGCGGACGACGAGCCCGGCTCCCTCATGATGCGGTTAAAGAGGTCAGTAGTCGATCTGAGAGAACTGCTTGAGCTTTTTTCGGCGGTGCAGAGCATCGATCAGCCTGACGGTTCCCGACCGCGATCGCATGACGATCGACTGGGTGACCGCGCTCGATGCTCGGTAACGCACGCCCTTCACGAGATCTCCATCGGTAATGCCGGTAGCGGCAAAAAACACGTTGTCACTTGCGACGAGGTCGTCGATGGACAGGATCTTGTCCAAGTCGTACCCATCCGCCTCGGCCCGTTCCCTCTCCTCGTCGTTCCTAGGCCACAAGCGGCCTTGCATGCTGCCGCCCATGCACTTGAGAGCGGCCGCCGCGATGACACCTTCGGGCGTCCCGCCTATGCCGATGTACATGTCGAGGCCCGAATCTTCACGGGCCGCAGCGATCGCCCCGGCAACGTCTCCGTCGGGAATGAACTGGATCCGGGCCCCCGCCTCGCGCACCTCTTTCACGATCTGCTCGTGGCGCGGACGATCGAGAACGACGACGGTGAGGTCCGCTACTTCGCCACCCTTTATCTTGGCGATGCGCTTGAGGTTGTCCGCAACCGGTGCGTCGATGTCAATCACGTCGGCAGCCTGTTCACTGACCGCCAACTTTTCCATGTAGACGCAGGGACCCGGGTCGAACATCGTCCCGCGTTCGGCGAGCGCGACGACGGCAAGGGCGCCGGGTTGACCTTTGGCCGTGAGGGTGGTCCCATCGATCGGGTCAACCGCGACATCCACCTGCGGAGGATCACCATTACCGATCCGCTCACCTCGATAGAGCATGGGGGCCTCGTCCTTCTCCCCCTCGCCGATCACGACGATCCCGTCCATGGACACCGAATCCATCATGAAGCGCATCGCATCCACAGCGGCCTGATCGGCCGCTTCTTTCTCACCCCGGCCCATCCAGCGGGCCGCCGCCAGGGCCGCAGCCTCGGTGACTCGAGCCAGCTCCATGGCAAGGTTTCGGTCGGGCGCCTGGCCCTCCGGCATCACTGCCTCCCTCGATTTCGTTACAGCACGACTAACCCAGGGTAAACAAAACCGCTATGCCACGACTCCGCCGCATCGATTGCTCCGGCCCCGGGATCCTCCGGCGGCGGAGAGGACGCGGGTTCGAATACCTCGATCACGCCGGGAATCGCATCGACGACGGCGAGGTGTTGCTGCGGATCAAGCAGCTCGGGATCCCACCGGCATGGAGCGAGGTGTGGGTCTGTCCGCACCCGAATGGCCATCTTCAGGCGGTCGGAACCGATGCAGCAGGGCGTCGTCAGTACATCTACCACCTATCGTGGCGGGCACGACGTGACCAGGAGAAGTTCGACCACATGCTCGAGTTCGCGCGCGCGCTGCCTGCGATGCGCGCGGTATGGGCCGAACATCTGAAGCAGCCGGATCTCTCCTACGAGCGGGTCCTTGCCTGCTCGGCGCGGCTTCTCGACCGTGGCTTCTTCCGCATCGGCACAGAAGGCTATGCGGAACAGAATCAGACCTACGGTTTAGCGACCATCCAGAAGCGTCACGTGCACCTGGGTGACAGCGTTCTGACCTTCGACTACGTCGCAAAGTCGGGCAAGCGTCGCATCCAGTCGATCGTCGACGCCGATGTCTTCGAGGTAGTGAGCCTGCTTAAGCGCCGCCGCAGCGGGCCCAGCGACTTGCTGGCGTTCAAGGAGGGCCGGTTGTGGCGCGACGTCCGCTCGAGCGACATCAACGAATACATCAGGGACATCGCACAGGACGACTTCACGGCCAAGGATTTCAGGACCTGGGGCGCGACGGTGCTCGCAGCGGTCGGCGTAGCCGTTTCGGGTGAGGCGAAGTCGAAGACCGCCCGAAAGCGGGCTATCACCCGGGCGGTACAGGAGGTATCCCACTACCTCGGGAACACGCCGGCGGTTTGCCGTTCCTCCTACATCGACCCGCGAGTGTTCGACCGCTATCGGTCCGGGTGGACCATATCGGGAGCCCTGGAACACATCGGTAGCGTGAGCTCGGTCGGCGAACCCTCAACGCAGGGATACGTCGAGGAAGCCGTCATCGACCTCATCGAGGAGCGTCGAGACTCTGACGCAGTCGAGAAGATCGCCTAGCTTCCCGGTTGGGAGCTTGTGCAGTAAGCGCAGCGACCGGCATCTTCCGGGATGTTGCTCAAACACTCGTCGCACCGCTTGGTTCGACTCTGCACATCGGGCTCGGTCTTGTGCCGGCTCATCATCGCATTGACGGGGCGCACCACGAGGAAGAACACCGCGGCTGCGATGAGCAGGAACGAAAGGACATCCACCAGCACCTGCCCGTAGCGGAACTCACCGTCCCCGATCGTGAAGTGATAGTCCGCGAAGAGGCTTACACCGGACCCCGGTATAGCGATGAGCGGGGAAAGCAGGTTCTCGACGAACGACGTCACCACCACTCCGAAAGCGGCCCCGATGACGATGCCGACCGCTAGATCAACGACGTTACCCCTGAGAACGAACGCTTTGAAATCCTTGAACATCTCTAGATCCCTAAACATCTGTTTCAACCCTTTCCTCGATAGTGCGGTTCGCCGGAGTTGGTCAGAAAGATATCCAAGTCGCGCTCGGCTGCGGCGTTATCGGCCGGCCAGACTGGGCCGCGGATCCGCCTGCGAGCGTCGGAGGTCAAGGGGAGGGAGGTCGCGATCCCGTCCGGCGGGAACGTAGGAGCGAGATGAGCGTCAGGACCACGACGGATGTGAGGAGCGCTACGAGCACGATCGTGAGGGTCGGGTCATCCTGATCCTCTGATCCCGCCGATTGGATGTCGTCGGGCGGTTCCGTGGGCTCTTGTCCGCCGGAACGATCGGCGAGGGGCACGAAGCGGACGTCATGCAGGGTGGAGAAATACAGGCCGCCAGGGCCCCATGCCACCGCGATCACAGGCTCGCCCACGTCCAAGAAGACATCGTCGGACACCACTGCGTGGCGACGATCGTCGAGCCTGACCTTGTGGATGGTTCCCTCGCCGTAGGTGCCGAAGAAAAGGTCTCCCGCCACCTCCGCCATGGCGTCGTCGATGCCGGCGATCGCGATGCCGGTGGGAACGATGATGTCGGGATAGTTGAGCAGTGGCGCTTGATACTCGCCCTCGAACGACTCCCCATCCACCTCGCCGGTTCCCTGAACATCGGGCCAGCCGTAGTTGCCCGCAGGGACGATGCGATTTATCTCGTCGTCGGTCGAGGGCCCGTTCTCGGTCACGAAGGGAACGTCGGTGACCGGGTCGATCGCCAGCCCGTACGGATTGCGAAGACCAAGGGCAAAGGTTGCATTCGCCGGTGTGCCGAATGGATTGCTACTCGGTATCGCGCCGTCCGGCTCGAAGCGGTACACCTTTCCACCGAGAGCGTTGGGATCTTGGGCCCTGTCGCCCGAATGCTGTTCGCCATTCGAGACGTAAAGAGAGCCCGCCGAATCAAAGCCCAATCCCCCGCCGTTGTGATAAACGCTCGCTGGGAGCTCGCTCACGACGACCTCTGGTTCACCGCCCTCGAGCGGCACCCGCTGCACGCTGTTGGTGTCGCCCCCCGGATCCGTCGCGAAGACGTAGACATACGGATCGGCGTCCTCGTCTGGTGGGATGGCGATACCCAGGAGCCCGGTCTCGCCATCGGTAGTCGTGGGGATCGTTGCGAGGGGAGTCGCCAGCAACTCTCCGTCGCGAACCACTCTGATG
>JALZOM010000035.1 GCA_030913945.1 Actinomycetota bacterium | reverse complement strand
CCCTGAAGCCGTCGGCCTCCAGCGTCGCGCGTATCCCGGCTCGTGTGGCTGGATGATCGTCTGCGATCAGAACACTTAACGGGCCGTCGACAATCTCGTCCGCGGCGCCGCGGATCATCTCTTCTTGCCCCATCCCCACCTACTTGTGTATCGTCCGCTTCCTACCACTGGAATACTCTGCCAGGGATGGGCGGTCGTCAAGGGCGAGAAGTCGGTTTTGCACCTATCGGCAGAAATACGAACCTAGTCATTTTGCGCAAAGTCCGCTATTCCTCCGGGATTTCGACGAGTCGGACGCCCATCGCGGCAGCCCTCGGAGCGGCGCCGACGGTTGCATCGGGCACGCTGCGGAAAGCCAGAGCTGCGATGATCGAGGTGAGTCCCTTCAGAGTCTCCGCAACCGTGAGACCGTTGCTGAGGCGCCGGTGGCCCAGAGAGACCCGCATCTCGTCTGCGGCCTTGAGGACCTCATCCACCTCCCGGTCACTCATGGCGGGGTAAATCCTCATCGGCCCATCTTCCCTCGTCGTCACTAGAGGCCACCGAGAACCGAGTCCATGATGTTGATGGCCGCCGGGCCAACCAGAACGACGAAGAGCGCGGGGAAGATGCAGATGAGGAGCGGGAAGAGGAGCTTGACTGGCGTCTTCGCGGCCCGTTCCTCTGCGGTCTGGCTCCGCTTCTGGCGGAGTTGATGCGCCTGAACCCTGAGTACCTTCCCGATGCCGATCCCGAACGTGTCCGCTTGCGCTATGGCGGTGATGAAGCTATCGAGGTCTGGCACCTCGCTGCGACCGGAAAGGTTCTTCAGCGCGTTGGGGCGTGGCACGCCGATCTTGAGCTCCTGAAGCATCCGGTAGAGCTCGTCGCTCAGCGGGCCGGGGATGGACGCAACCGCCCGGGAGATGGCGGCGTCGAATCCGAGGCCGGCCTCCACCGCGATGGTGAGCAGGTCGAGCGTGTCGGGGAGAGCGAGCTGTATGGCCTTCTGTCGGTTCTCGACGTGTCGCGTCAGCCACATCTTGGGCAGGAAGCCCGTTAGAGGAACAGCGAGCCAGATCAAAGGTGGGACCCCCCCCACGGAATTCAGGGCGAAAAGAAAAGCGAAGACGGCGAACGGACTGGCGACCGAGATAGCGAAGAAGGTGTCGGCGTCCAAACGCTCGCTCAGGCCTCCTAGAACTAGGCGATGTCTCGTCTGCTCCGCCAACCCTTTGGGTCCGAACCGATTGACGAGGCGTGCGGCGCTCTTCGTCGCCGGCGTAAGCACCCGCTGAGAGAAAGGACCCCGCATCGTCGCGGCTCGGCTGTCTGCCACGACAGGGCTGTCGAGGAACGGATCTTCCAACCCCGATCGTATGGCGAGCCTGACGCTCCGCTCGCGCATGACGAGATATACGCCTAGGAAGACTCCGCCGAAGGTGGCCAACACGGCGATGGTTCTGAAGATCTGGATCGACGTATTCCCCATCCCTACACCTCAATCCGGATGAGTTTCCTCATCCACAGGAATCCGATGGACATCATGAAAGCCGCCCCGCCGATCATCATTAGACCTAACGATGTCGTGACAAGCGGTACGAGGTATTGCCTGTTCGAAATGAATAGGAAGCCGGCCATCGCGAAGGGGAGCGTCCCCAGGATCAGTGCCGATAACCGTGCTTCGGCAGTCAGCGTCTTGATCTGTCGGTTCAATCGTTGACGCTCCCGGATCGTGTCCGAGATGTTCTGAAGTACCTCCGCGAGGTTCCCTCCCACCTCACGTTGGATCTGTATGGCGAGGACCGTCCAGTCGAAGTCGACGATGCGAACGCGCGCTCCCAGCGCTCCAAGAGCATCGTCCAACGAGGATCCCAATCGGACTTCCGCCATCGCCCTGCGAAACTCTTCGGACGCTGGGGCCCGAGCATCTTCACCCACCGCGCTCGCTGCTTGCTGCAGGCTGTATCCGGCTTTGAGGGCTCCGCCCATCAACAACAACACATCCGGGAGCTGTTCCCCGAAGGCCCGCCGTCGACGAGCGGCTTTGAACTTGACGACTAGGAATAGAGACGTCGAGCCGATGGCTCCAAGGAAGAGCGCAAGCAGGAAGCTGCCAAGCAGGAGCCCGACCACGAAGGCCGTGACGCCGATCATGATGCTGGTGACGAGGGCTTCGCCCACCCGCCAGGTCATACCGGCCGCCTCTATCTCTCGCTCGACCTTCTCGAAGTATCCGGTACGGCGAGCGAAGTCGGTCGCGAGGGTCTGCGCTCGCTGCAACACGGCTGCGTTGATCAATGCATCTGAATCGACCTCGACCGTGCCGTCGTTCGTGTACCAAGCGAGCTGCTGGGTAACCTTGGATCGCCGTTTCGCCCGCAACCATTCCAATACCAGGAAGGCTACGATCGCGGCGACCGCGAAGACCCCGAACAACAACAGGGGCAGGGGCAACTCCGGGAGCTCCGCTCCGGCCGCTGCGGGGGTTTCGTCGGATGGCACCTCGAGCTTGAAGCTGCCGGTGCCCGTCATCACGGCATCGCCTTGCTCTACCGCTACCACGAGCTCGATGTTCGAGGCTTCCGGATCGGTGTCGGTCACCGACACGGAATATCCGGTAACCAGCGTGCGGGCCAGATCCTCGAACAGCCCGGACAGCTCCGAGGAGTCCGTCGTCTGCAGGAGTCGGCCGCCGGTCTTGTTAGTTAGTGCCTGGATCGACCGACTCGAGAAATCCTCACTCTTGAGGGCGACCCCGAAGACGCGGGCATCGGCGCCTCGTGCTGCCCTTAGGGCCCCCGGGAGCGTGTTCTTGCTGACCGTGTCGGCTCCATCCGTCAGCAGGACGATGTTCCTTTGCTCGGGGGGCCGGGCCTCCAGCAGCTCCACCGCTCGGACTACCCCGTCGAAGAGCGCGGTTTCCCCGGTGGCCTCAAGCGCGGAAACCGCTTGGAGGATGTGACCGCGGTCGGCCGTGAAGCCGGAGGCGACCTGCGCTTCGGACGAGAAGGGCACGAGAGCAACCTTTGTTCCTCCACCGATCTCGCCGATGAAGTTCGAGATGGCGCGCTTCGCATCGGCGATCGGCCGGCCCTGCATGCTGCCGCTTGTGTCGATCAACAGGACGACTCCTGCCTGGGCCTCGTAGCTGGACTTCACGGTGGCTATGACGCCCTCTGATTCCTCGCCGTTCACTTGGACGGTGAGGTCTGCACCCGTCAGGAGCGGCCCCCCCGGGGTTGCGATATCGAAGGTGATCCGGCCGTCCTCGCGTTGCGCCTCCGAGATAGCGATCTGCTCTCGGGAGTTGACCGCGCTCCAGGGACCCAGGATGGATCCCAGGACGAACAGGATTACGACGAACCTTCGGATCATGTGTGGGTCGCTTTCGGTCGGCTCGACGCAAGCACGTCGTCGTCCAGGAACATCGCTCGAGAGACCTCGATGCCCTGATCCGCAAGTTTGCTCGTGAATTTCGGTCGAAGGCCGGTTGGCTTTAGGGCTCCTCGCGACCGACCTCTATCGTCGAATCCCAAGCTGTAATCGAACGTGAAGATGTCTTGGAGAGTGATCACGTCACCTTCCATGCCTTCGACCTCACTCACGTGCGTGATGCGCCGGCTGCCATCCTTCAGCCGTGATTGGTGGACCACGACATCGATGGCGGAGCTGATCTGTTCGCGGATCGCCCGGATGGGGAGATCCATCCCGGCCATCAACACCATCGTTTCTAGGCGCGAGAGGCCGTCCCGTGGTGAGTTCGCGTGAAGCGTCGAGATGCTTCCTTCGTGTCCCGTGTTCATCGCTTGCAGCATGTCGAGCGCCTCCTGGCCGCGCACCTCACCCACCACGATGCGATCCGGGCGCATGCGCAATGCGTTTCGAACGAGGTCGCGGATCGTTATCTCGCCGCGGCCCTCGATGTTCTGTGGCCGAGACTCGAGTTGCAGCACGTGCGGTTGGCTGAGGCGCAGCTCCACTGCGTCCTCGACGGTCACGATGCGCTCGTCGACAGGGATGTACGAGGAGATCACGTTCAGCGTCGACGTCTTGCCGGCTCCGGTTCCGCCCGAGATCAGCATGTTGAGCTTTCCTCTGACGCACGTCTCAAGGAATCGCGCGACCGGGTCCGTCATCGTTCCGAAAGCGATCAGATCCTGGTCGGTGAAAGGTTCCTTCGAGAACTTTCGGACGGTGAGGAAGGGGCCGCCCACGGCGACCGGATGGATCACCGCATTGACTCGTGAGCCATCCGGCATGCGTGCGTCAACCATCGGGGACGATTCGTCGATCCGCCGGCCCACCCGAGCTACGATCCCGTCGATCACGCTTCTGAGATGAGCCACGTCGGCGAAGCCCCTATTGGTCTTGTAGATCCGGCCTTCTCGCTCGATGAATACTCCGTCTGGACCGTTCACCATGACCTCAGTGATGTCGGGGTCCTGCATGAGCTCCTCGATCGGCCCGTGACCGAGCACGTCGGATTCGATGTCCCCGAGGAGACGCTGGCGTTCGTCGGCGGACATCGGCGCTTGCTCGTCTCGCAGCAGGAACGCCGTCTTCTCGCGCACCAGCTCCTTCAGCCGGTCGGGATCCAGGTCCTGCTGGTACAGGACGCTGCCCAACTCCTTCGCAAGTTGAGCGTGGATACGACGCCTGACGGCGTACAGCTCGGGTCGGGTCGCTTTCGATCCGCCCTCCCAGATGCCCGGCTCGACGGACCTCGTTGCACCATTGCCGTTGGTCCGCCGGGCCTCTTCCAGAAGTCTCGAGAGATTCGCCATCGTCTAGCCCTCCGACAATCTGGGCCGCATGACGCGGCGGGCGAGGGAGCGGCTGGCAGCGGGGGCCTGGGCCCCGAGTAGCTCGTCGCGCAAGTCGGCGTCGAGTTTCCGCAACGCCTTCGCTATCTTGCTGCGTGGATTCTCTTCTTCTACGCTGACCCCCCGGTTGATGGCGCGGGGGACCGCGATGTCGCTTGGGAGCTTCGCAGCGATCGAGAAATTGATGGCCCGGGTGACTTCCTCGAGGGGGAAGCCCACGTTGGAATCGGCACGGTTGATGAT
>JALZOM010000023.1 GCA_030913945.1 Actinomycetota bacterium | reverse complement strand
GCCTTGCATCGCTGACCAGGGTGTAGACCTGAGTGGTCGCCAGGCTCGCGTGGCCCAGCAACTCCTGAACCACCCGGATGTCGGCTCCGGCGTCGAGCATATGCGTTGCGAAAGAGTGCCTGAGCGTGTGAGGGGAGACCCGGGCCTCGAGCCCCGCTCGCTCGGCATGGCTCTTCAGGAGCTTCCAACAGCCCTGGCGGCTCAGGCGTCCCCCACGAGCGTTCAAGAACAACGCGCCTCGGGCCGCCGGACTCGACCTGGCCCGTCCCAGGAGCTCGGTTCGGCTCCGGCTGATGTAGTCGCCCACCGCGCGCCGGGCCGCTCGTCCGAGTGGCACTCTGCGGCCCTTGCGGCCCTTGCCCATCCGAACGAGCACAGAGCCTTCATCCAGGTCCACGTCATCGACATCCAATCCGACGAGCTCCGAGATGCGCAGGCCTGCTCCGTAGAGGGTTTCCAGGATCGCCCTGTCACGGCGCCCGAGCACATCGTCGGGCGGAGCGTCGATGAGAAGCTCGACATCCTCGACTGAGATGGCCTTCGGGATCGACCGGCCTCGCTTCGGACTGCCGACCTTTGCGGTCGGATCGTGGTCGATGAGACCCTCCCTGGCCAGGAACCGATAGAGCGACCGAACCGAGACCAGCATGCGCGCCACAGATGAATCCGACAGCGGACCGCGCGCAGGCGGACGTCCCGCCCGCAATCTGGTGAGGTACTCGGTGACGTCATCGGGCCGAGCGTCGGCTCCGTCGATGCCGGTCTCCGCACAGAATCGGGTCCAGGTGCCAAGGTCCCGGCGATAGGCGGCCACGGTGTTGGTCGAGAGGCCCCGTTCGGAGGAGATGTGGCTCAGGTACTCATCGATCCAGCCCAGGAAACGATTCTGCGAGCGCCGGCTCTCGGAGCCACGAGAACCCCGGTTCGCCTCAGCCACGGAGGCTCACCGGCCTACGACAGAGCGTCGAACTCGTGGAACTCGAGGGCATGGGCCTCGGCGACGGGTTCGTACACGACGGAACCCTGATGAACGTTCACGCCTTTGGCTAACCCCGGATCCTGCTGAACGGCACCCTTTAAACCTTCCTCCGCCAGCGCCACCACGTAGGGCAAAGTGGCGTTGGTGAGGGCATATGTCGATGTATGCGGCACGGCGCCCGGCATGTTCCCCACGCAATAGTGGACCACGTCGTGCACGACGTAGGTGGGGTCGGAATGCGTTGTCATCCTCGTTGTTTCGAAGCACCCACCCTGGTCTACGGAGATATCCACAACGACGCTTCCGGGTTTCATCTCCTTGATGATGTTCTCGGTAACGATCCGTGGAGCGCGCGCCCCGGGAACGAGGACGGCCCCGATAACGAGGTCGGCGCTCAGGCAAGCCTCTTCCACCGCGAGGCGGTTCGAGGCGAGCGTGAGGATCTTCCCCTGGTGGATGCGGTCGATGTCGCGCAGCTTGTTGATGTTCTTGTCCAGGACGATGACTTCAGCCTCCATGCCCTGCGCGATCCACGCCGAGTTGAGGCCCGCCATGCCCGCGCCGATGACCAAGACGCGCGCCGGCCTCACCCCCGAGACGCCGCCGAGCAACACCCCGCGACCTCCGTGCACGCGCTCGAGCCAGGTAGCTCCCACGTGAGGTGCCATCCGCCCCGCGACCTCGCTCATGGGGGCGAGCAATGGCAAGGATCCGTCCGGGAACTCGACGGTCTCGTAGGCCACGCCCGTGGTGCCGGAATCCATCAATGCCCTGGTGACCGGCTCGCTGGCGGCCAGGTGTAGATAGGTGAACAGGATGAGCCCCTCGCGGAGCCGTGGGAACTCTTCCTCGATGGGCTCCTTCACCTTGAGCACCATCTCGGACTCGGAGAACACGGCGTCGGCGTCGGGCACGATGGTGGCGCCGGCCCGTTCGAACTCGGCGTCGCTGATGCTCGACCCCTCGCCGGCGCCTCGCTCGATCAGCACCGGGTGACCCAGAACGACGAGCTCACGAACGCCGGCCGGAGTGATTGCGACCCGGTATTCGTTGTCCTTCAGCTCGCCCGGCACCCCCACTTTCATGGGGGTGACCCTAGCGGATTCGGTTATGAGAGGGGTGTTACGACCGTGGCGTCGTCGGACGATGCGTCGGACGTCTCGACACGGACCCCCCGGCCTTCCCCACGCGCGATCGCAGCGCCCACGAAATCCCTGAACAAGGGCTGAGGGCGATCGGGTCGGCTCTTGAACTCGGGGTGGAACTGGCCGGCTACGAACCAGGGATGATCGGCCAGCTCGATGATCTCGACGAGGGTCCGGTCGGGTGACTCGCCCGAGCACACCAGCCCCGCGTCCTCGAGCTTCCGCCGGAAGCGCGGGTTGACCTCGTAACGATGGCGGTGACGCTCGAAGATCAGCTCCGAACCATAGGCGGCCTCCGCCTTGGTTCCCTGCTCGAGCCTGCACGGGTAAGCGCCCAAGCGCATGGTGCCCCCGAGGGAGCTCAGGTCCTGCCCGGCGAGGATGTCCACCACCGGGTAAGCGGTCTGCGAATCGAACTCCGATGAGTTCGCGTCCTCCAGACCTGCGACGTTCCGGGCGAACTCGATCACGGCGCACTGGAGACCGAGGCAGATGCCCAGGAACGGCACGTCCTTCTCGCGGGCGAAGCGAACCGCATTGATCTTGCCCTCGATACCACGCACACCGAAGCCGCCCGGGACGAGGATGCCGTCGAGGTCTGCCAGGCGATCCTCGATGCTGCCGCTCTTCAGCTCGTCCGATGCGATCCACACGATCTCGACCTGGGAGCCATGATGGAACCCCGCGTGCTTGAGGCTCTCGACGACGGAGAGGTAAGCATCCGGGAGCGTGACGTACTTCCCGATGATGCCGATCCGAACCGTGCCATCCGCTGCATCCACGCGCGACACGAGCTCGTGCCACTGGTTCATGTCCGGAGCGGGAGCCTCTATCCGTAGCGAGTCAACGACGAAATCGTCGAGACCTTCATCCTTCAGCACCAGTGGGATGTCGTAGATGCTGTCGACATCCATCGCCGAAACGATGCCTTTCATCTGAACGTCGCAGAGCATCGAGATCTTCCGTTTGAGCGATTGGCTGATCGGCCTGTCGGAACGGCACACGATCGCGTCGGGCTGGATACCGATGCTTCTGAGCTCGCGCACGGAGTGCTGCGTCGGCTTCGTCTTCAGCTCTTCCGCCGGTCCCATGAAGGGAACCAGCGTCACGTGGATGTAAAAGGTCTCGTCCCGGCCCAGCTCGGTACGCAATTGCCTGATCGCCTCGAGGAAGGGCAGCGACTCGATGTCACCCACGGTTCCACCGATCTCCGTGATGAGGATGTCCGCCCCAGAATCCTCACCCAGGGATCGGATGCGCTCCTTGATGGAATTCGTTACGTGAGGGATGACCTGCACGGTGTCACCGAGGAATTCTCCCCTGCGCTCTCTGGCGATGATCCCTTGGTAGATGGCGCCGGTCGTGACATTGGAGGAACGGAACATGTTCTCGTCGATGAAGCGCTCGTAGTGACCCAGGTCAAGGTCCGTCTCGCCACCGTCCTCGGTCACGAAGACCTCGCCATGCTGGAACGGATTCATGGTGCCGGGGTCGACGTTGAGGTAGGGGTCGAGCTTCTGCATCATCACGCGCAGGCCGCGAGCTTTGAAGAGCCTGCCTAAGGAGGCCGCCGTGATCCCCTTGCCGAGGCTGGAGACCACTCCCCCCGTCACAAAAACGTGCTTCGCCACCGGTCCTCCGTTCCGCTCATAGGAACCACTAGATTCGTAGCCAAACAGGTGACGACCCCCGGAAAATCCCGCATAGGTGATAGCGACTTCGGTTCCGGGGGAAGTCGTCTCACCGTAGCACGACGCGTGGAGAGTGACCCGGTATTTAGACGCGACCCCAGCGGTCCAATGCGGACAGCCATCCGGTGCGCTCGATCACGCTCGAGAACGAGATCCGCTCGGAAGCGAGGTTCAACCCCAGAAGAACCAGGACGAGCGCGATCCGGAGCCACAGGGGGGCGGCCAGGCAGAGCCCCAGGCCCGCTACCGCACCCAGGGGGTTGGCGCCCGCGTCACCCAGCATGGCTCGGGCGCGTAGGTCGGCGGGGAGGCAGACGAGCAGTGCCCCGACGAGGCCCGCGGCGGCGGCGGGCCACCCCAACGAGACCGCCGCAAACGCCAGCGGCGGGATCAGCAAGATGAGGCCGACTTTCGCCGCCCGGCCGGGCGCTCGATCCAGGAGATTGAGGAGGTTGGCCGACAACGCGATCCCGAGAGCTGTGGACAGGACCTCGGCGGGCGCGTTGACGCCCCACACGAGCCCGGCAGCAAGCAGGCTTGCGACGCCGCCGGCGATCACCTTGAGCGCTCCCCCGGTGATGCGCCCCGACATGGCCGCGCGGAGATGGCCGTCGAAGCCGCGCTCCCGTTCGTCGCCGCGTCGATCGTCGAGGACGCCTACTGCCCCCATCGCCACCACCAGCAAGCCGGTCGCCGCGGCGACCTCGCCCTTGACCGCGCCGGCCTCGAGTGCACCATCGAGGAGCGCTGCTGTCACCAGCCCCGCCAGGGCGCCGCCGCACAACGGCGATCCCAACACGGCCGGCACGGGCATCCCGAGCACGTTGGTGCGCACGAGACCTTCAGGGGCGGTGCGGATCGCCCACGGAAGCATCAGTGCGGCCACCCCCGCCCCCACCACTGCACCCGCTAAACCGATGGGGGCGGCCGCGTCGGTCATGTTGTTTCGCCGCCGTCTGCACCCTCCAGAGACAGGTGCGTGATCAGGGCCATGGGCACGAGAAACGACAACACCATCGCCGGGATCACGATCCCGGAGTCGTTCACCGCGAATCCCAGGATGGCCAAGACCAGCCCGCCGAGCAGGCCGGCCCGGAGCCTGGGATACACCTCGGCCAGTCTCTGCCAGCGGCCGCGCGGCCTCCGTAGCAACCACACCATCACCCCCAGGGCCGGCGGGACGAAGAACGTCCAGATCGAGGTTCTGAAGACTCGGAGGTTCGCGCGCGCCTTCCGCTCGATCGTGTCGTAGAGGACGTCACCTCCTCGGTCCCCGATGTCCTGGGCCAGCCGGGCCAGGTGGGTCTGTTGCTCAGGTGGCCGGGATAGGTCGACGACGAGGAAGATCCCTAGTATCAGGAGACCGCCAACCAGGCCGCCAACGAGGATCCTCCAGGTTGGCTTGCGTCCGATCAGCAACAAGAACGTGATCGCGAATGCGGGTACCAACGCGATGACGCCACCCACATCGCTGCCGAACTGGGGGGCACCGTCGACCACGACCGTCATGAGGTAGAGCAGGGCGACGCCGAAGTATGCGTAGCGCGAGCGCGGCCAGCGGTGGATGATGAGCACGCCCGTGAGCAGCGTCGCGGCGCCGAGAACCGCGAACACGATGTTGCCCGCTCCCGCGAACCGACCGGCGATGATCGGCGAGTATCCGAAGACGGTGTTGAGTTGCAGCCGCGCGCCGGAGACCAGATCCGCGTAGAGAACCAGTGTCGTCAGTGCAGTTAATGCAAGAAGCCGATCCATCGACGAATCCAACAGTCGCACCGTCAGGGCGACCAACATGACGTCGATCACTAGAATGATCGCGACGTATGCGGGTGCGCCGAGATCGTGCGCATCGATGGCGCCGGCGAGGTACGTACAAACAGGGAATGCCACCACGGCGAGGGCCGCCAGGCTCAACCAATGCCACAAACGACTGCCCACCAATGCGTTCTCATCCCGCTCACGACGGAACAACAGGAAGCCGATCAGGAGGTAGACCAGGACCTGTGCGGCGACGAACAGCGTCGACACGGGTGACTGCAGGTCCCCGACGAGGATGGCCTCTCGGTCGAGGTTGATCGCGGCCTTAACGAGGTCGTCCTGAGAGGACTCCACCGCGATCCAGGGTCTGCCTGTCATCGATGACGGTCGGTCCTTCCCCAGATGGGCCAGCACCGTCGGTGAAACATCGGGCAGCGTGACGATGCCGCTTCGCCTGGTCGATGCGGACTCCATCGTCGAACCCGCGGGAAAAGCGCCGCCTACCGCGATCGCCACCCCCAGATGAGTGTCGTCCTCTGTCGCGGGCGAGGTGGGCGAAACGATGAGTAGCAGGTCCCGCTGCGGATCCAACTGTTCGGTCGCCATCGCTACGGTGCCATCGGCCGCCGCGAGCGCCTCGTCCCATTCCGGACCACGCTCTCTACCCTCGGCCAGCGCGCCTTGCTCTGCGCGGATGAGATC
>JALZOM010000020.1 GCA_030913945.1 Actinomycetota bacterium | reverse complement strand
ACGTCGAGCAGCTGCTCGGCCTGCTCGAGCGGCTCGTCGACTCCGGCAAGTCGGTCATCGTCATCGCGCACCACCAGGCGGTCATGGCGCACGCCGACTGGATCATCGACCTCGGCCCCGGCGCCGGTCACGACGGCGGCCGGATCGTCTTCGAGGGCACACCCGCCGACCTCGTCGCCGCCCGCTCCACCCTCACCGGCGAGCACCTCGCGGCCTACGTCGGCACCTGACCGAGGGCTCCCGCGGGCAACCTGATCCGCATCCAGGAGCTGCGCTATCCGGCGATCGCAGCCGTGACCTTCACAGATGGCACCGTGAGGCGCTGAACGAGATCTCTCATCCGTTGCGACTCGTCCCTTCGGTCAGCCGTCAAGCACGGTTTCCGAATCATTCGAGAGCATCCCCTGAACCGCGAGGCCGCCCCACTCACGTGGGCCGCCGAATAGGGACACGTCCTAGTCGCGTAGTAGCTTGAGCCCCGGTCGTCGCATGGAGGTGCTCACGCTGCAGTCGCTCTTCCGTTCCCGCAAGGCCGGGTGTCTCCTGGCGGGGTTGATGCTCGCGGGGGCTTGCACGGCCTCCTCGCCGGAGGTTGAACGGGGCGGCCCATCCGAGGCCGCGGAGCCGACGCCGTCGACCGGAGCTTCAACTTCGTCTCAACCGGAAGCGCAGCGGCCCGTGGGCCGGATACTGGAGCACCTGGAGGCGCTGGATCGGATCGCGCGGCGGAACGGCGGAACGCGCGCCGTCGGCAGCGAGGGTTACGACGACTCCGTTGCCTATGTGTCCCGCCACATGCGACAACTCGGGTACTCGGTTGTATCGGATCGCTTCGATTTCGATTACTTCGAGCAGCTGTCGCCGATCCGGGTCGAACGTCTGAAACCTCGTAAGAGATACGTCGACGGACGGGATGTCCGGGCGATGGTGTATTCGGGAGCGGGGAGAGTGTCGGCGCCCGTCGAGCCGGTGAGCTTCGACCTGCACGCGGAGGATCACACCGGCGCCGGGTGTTCATCTGATGATTTCTCCGATTTTCCCACTGGGAGCATCGCCTTGCTCCGCCCGGGCCCTTGTTACTACCGGGACCAGGTGGTCAACGCACAAGAGGCGGGAGCCGCTGCTGTCGTCCTCGCGTTCCCCGAGTTCACTCGGGCCACCGGCGTTCTTCGACCCACCCTCTTATCCGGCGCAGGGATCGAGATACCTGCACTAGCCGCGACCGACGGTACCGGGGTGGAGCTGGCGCGCTCGCAAACGCGACTTCGGATCATGGCGCGCACTCGGTACTCACCCCGTCGCGGCGTCAGCCTCATAGCGGAGCGCCGGGACGCGCGGGCGGGAGATGTGCTGATGGTGGGCGGGCATCTGGATTCGGTCATGGACGGACCCGGCATCAACGACAACGGTTCTGGGATCGCAACGATCCTCGAGATGGCGCGAGCTGTGGCCGCAAAGCAACCGAAGGCTCCGGTGCGATTCGCGTTCTGGGGTGGAGAGGAGATAGGGCTCCTGGGCTCGACCGCCTACGTCGAGAGCCTGTCGTCCCAACAGACGACCTCGATCGCGGCGTATCTCAACTTTGACATGGTCGCATCGTCAAACTTCGTGCGCTACGTGTACGAGGATGAGATTGCGCCCGCCGGTTCGGACGAGATAACGGATCTCTTCGCTCGCTACTTCAACCACCAGGACATCGAGTTCGAAACGATCGATCTGGGCGGACGCTCGGATCATGGCGCGTTCATCGAGCAAGGGATCCCGGTCGGGGGCCTCTTCACCGGGGCGGAGATGTTGAAGTCCCGGCGTCAGCGCAAGGACTATGGGGGCCGAGCCGGCGCCTCGATGGACGGTTGCTACCACCGTCCGTGCGATGACATCGACAACATCAACGAGAAGGTATTGCGCGAGATGACGGGCGCGATCCGCCACGCGCTGTTCGCACTGCTCACTCGCTAGAGTCCGGCGTAACCTGACGGCACCAAGAAGGGGCCGGGCTTGGCCCGGCCCCTATCGATGGGTCCTCTAGTTGCCGGCATCGCCGTCGCAGTTCGGGTCTGCGTTGAAGATGTCGTTGCCGGCGTGCGTGTGGCCCGTGTGCGACGGGTAGGCTGGATTCCGCTGGTCGTTGGCCACGACCACGTGACAGTGTGGGCCACCACCGAACCCATGTTCGTTGCGCCCCTCCGACGGATGTGCGCCTGCGGTCGGAGCTGCCCCAGAACGAGTGCGAAGGCCATCAGTGCTACCGCTTTACGCATGGTTCTCCTCTCCCAAAGTCGACCGATACCCAGATTCATTACTTGTGCTTGGTCGCTGGGGGTTCAAAGAGAACGGGCATCGATCCGCTACGCGGTACCGGAGGGCGGCGGCCCCAGCCGGATCCGGTCGGCCGAGTCGTCCACCGACCCGCGATCCCAGGTAAGGGATTCCAGCCACCACGTGGCGCCGGCCCCTGCGTACTCGGCCATCCGGCCGGAGTCGTTGCCGCCGCCCGATGTCGTTCCCTGGACGATCACGTCCAGAGGTTGGTCGCCGGTGCGGACCGACAACGTGAACCGCGCGGCATCTCGAACCTGTTCGGGAGTCATCTCGGAGCCGTCGGCGTTGATGGGGAACACGCCATCCCACCGAGCCGCGCGGCGGAAGGGCGCGGGCCGGGGCCAGCGGCCGGCGACCCAGATCGGAACACGGGGCTGCTGCACCGGCGTCGGCAGGAATCGAACTTCGCCGACACGGAAATGCGAACCCTCGAACGAGAATGCCTCGCCCGTCCACAACCCGTCGATGATCGCGAGCGATTCATCCAGTTTCTCGGCCCTCGCCCGCGCGTCCGAGTCCTCGCCGAAACGTTCGAACTCATCGTTAGGTGCCCCGAGCCCTACTCCGAGGATCGCGCGGCCGTCGGAGAGTTGGTCGAGCGTCACGACCTCCCTGGCGATCTTCCAGGGACGGCGACGCGGCAATGGAGTGACCATGGTTCCTAAACGGATCGTGGACGTGGTTGCGGCGATGGCTCCCAGCGCGACCCAAGGGTCGATGATCGGTCGCCAGGGCCGCCGGTAGATCATGTGGTCCCACAAGAAGAACCCGTCCCACCCGGAGTCCTCCGCTTGCCGAGCGAGCGTCACGAGAAAGGACGGATCCGCGAAACCGCCTATGTTCGGCACCGTTATCCCGAAACGCATGTCGCGATCAGTCCCCCGTGGCTTGCCGAGTGATGACGAAGGATAGGCGGCTAAACCGGGGTGGCGTCACGTGAGGGCCGATAGGGTCGGGCGATGCATGCGGATGCGCCGTCGATAGTCGTCGTCGGTAGCCTGAACCTGGACATCGTGATGCGCGTTGAGCGCCTCCCGAGCCCGGGTGAGACGGTCCTTTCGGAGGACCACTGGCGCAACCCGGGCGGGAAGGGCGCGAACCAGGCAGCGGCCGCCGCCCGATTAGGCCAGAGCGTTGCGATGGTCGGGCGTGTGGGTCGCGACGACGCGGGCGTTGACCTGCGCCGCTCACTCGAGGATCACGGCGTCGATGTGTCGCAGGTGAAGATTGATGACGCGGCCGCCACCGGGGTCGCTACGATCGCCGTGGATCACGATGGGGAGAATTCGATCATCGTTGGCCCCGGCGCTAACGGACGCGTTTCTCCTGCAGACGTGAGGGATGCGTCGAGCCTTCTCGGGGCTGCCGCCGTGGTTTTGCTCCAGCTCGAGATCCCGCTCGACTCGGTGCTGGCGGCGGCACAAGCTGCATCGGGGATCGTGATACTGAACCCGGCTCCGGGCCGCGCGTTGTCGCAAGATCTGCTTCAAGAGATCGAAGTGCTGGTCCCGAACCGAGGCGAACTCTCGCTTCTTGCCGACCAGCCGGGCTCGTCAGGCCAGATCCTGGAGCTGGTTGCTCGGATCCCCGCCCCCGAAACCATCGTCGTGACCATGGGGTCAGAGGGGGCGCTCGTCTACGAACACGGACGAGCCACGCCAATCCCGTCGTTCGAAACGGACGTCGTCGACACGACAGGTGCGGGCGATTCCTATTGTGGAGCGTTGGCAGACGCTCTGGTCCGGGGAGAGTCCCTACCTCTCGCCGCCCGGTGGGCCGCCGCCGCTGCGGCAGTCACCGTCTCGCGTGCGGGGGCACAACCATCGCTGCCGACGCGGCGGGAAGTGGAGTCCGTTCTCGATTCATCTCGTGAGCGAGACCGCTAACTCCTCCAACAACTGAGTAGAGATGGCCTCGAGAGAGGCGAGGGTGAGATCGGCCCTCGGGGCGTCGGCCGGGTACTCGAGGGGCCCCGCCGGGATGGCGATGCAGATCATCCCGGCCGCCTTGGCCGCCAGCACCCCGTTCAACGAGTCCTCTAGGGCGAGGCACTGGTCGGGCGTCACGCCCAACGCGGCTGCAGCACTGACGTAGATCGCGGGATCCGGTTTGCCGGAGAGTTCGTCTTGAGCGGACAGGATGACCTCGAACGCATCGCTCACTCCGAGACGATCGAGGGCTGCCGAGATGATTCGGCGGGCCGAGGAGGAGGCCAGGGCGGTTCGGAGCCCCATGGACCTGCAATTCGCCAGAGCCGTGCGCACGCCGGGGAGGGCAGCGCCCTTCTGGCGCACCAGCGAGATGACGCGGTCTACGACGCGGGTCTCGACCTCTTCCTTCGTCCGCCCCTCCCAGGGGAACAAGCGGTACCAGTGGGCCACGACCTCGTCTATCCGTAGACCCATGGTCGAGGCGCACATCTCGTCGGTAAGGATCACGCCGATCGAGCCGAAGACCTCCTTCTCCGCCTCGCGCCATAAGGGTTCCGAATCGATGATGAGGCCGTCCATGTCGAACACGACCGCCCGGAGCGCGGTTCCTGTGGGAGCTTCTCCGCCCTGGTCGGTGGGAGACATCCGCCCAGTATGAGGGCCCGATTTCCGAGTCCGCCGCCGGCCCGGTCCCTATAATCCGAACGTATGTTCGCACCAGGAACCGAGCCGGCATGGCTAGCCCAGCTCAATCCCGAGCAACGGCGCGCCGCGACCTACGGTGAGGGGCCGCTGCTCATCGTCGCGGGGGCCGGTAGTGGCAAGACCAAGACGCTCGCCTGCCGGGTCGCCTATCTGCTGGAACAAGGGGTGGCCCCAGAGCGGCTCCTGTTGCTGACCTTCACCCGGCGAGCCGCGCGCGAGCTGCTGGTCCGAGCCGAGCAGTTGACGGGCAAGAACGCGCCCGGTCGCGTCTGGGGCGGCACCTTCCATTCCGTAGGCAACAGGCTTCTCAGGATGCACGGCCGTTTGGTGGGATTGCCTGAGACCTTCACCGTGATGGATCAGGGGGATGCCGCCGACCTCATCGACCTCGTTCGCCTCGAGCTGGGTCTCGGGAATCAGACGCGGCGCTTTCCTCGCAAGGACACTCTCGCAGCCATCTATTCGCGCATGGTCAATGCCGGGACGGGACTACGGGGGGTCCTCGAGAAGCAGTTCCCATGGTGCGTCGACGAGGCCGAGGGGATCCGGTCGATCTTCGCCGGATACGTTGCCCGGAAGAGGGAGCAAGCCGTGCTCGACTACGACGATCTGCTCTTGTTCTGGAAGGCGATGCTGTCGGTTCCTTCGGTCCGGGGACGGATCGGCGATCTCTTCGATCACGTGCTCGTCGATGAATATCAGGACACGAATGCCCTTCAGGCCGACATCCTGTTGAGCATGCGCAAGGACCGGAACAGCATCACCGTGGTCGGCGACGACGCCCAGTCCATCTATTCGTTCCGCGCGGCCACCATCGCGAACATCCTCGACTTCCCGACCCAGCATCCCAGCACCGAGATCATCACGCTCGAACGCAACTACCGGTCGACGCGTCCGATCCTCGAGTCATCCAATGCGATGATCGCACAAGCAACCCGACGACATAGCAAGGAGTTGTGGACGGAACGCGAGAGCGCGCAGAAGCCGACGTTGACCACGTGCCTGGACGAAAGTCACCAGACGCATGAGGTCTGCAAGCGAGTACTCGAGCATCGCGAGTTGGGGACGCCGCTCAAGGAGCAGGCGGTGCTGTTCAGAGCAGGTCACCACAGCACGATGCTGGAGTTCGAGCTCACTCGACGGAACATCCCATTCGTGAAGTACGGCGGTCTGCGTTTCGTAGAGGCTGCTCACGTTAAGGACGTCATGGCTTTCTTGCGCATCCTCGAGAACCCTCACGACGAATTGGCGTGGTTCCGGGTACTGCAATTGATGCGCGGGGTCGGCCCCGCGGCTGCGCGGCGGGTTATGGACACCATCGGCGTCCGGCGAACCCCACGGCCCGACGGGGCACCCTCTCCGCTGGTCAACCTGCTGTCGGGTGAGGCAGAGGTGGCGTCGGTTGCAGCATCCGAATACGGGGGACTGCAGGACGCACTGAGCGACTGTGAAGGCGCGGCCACGCCGCCGCCTCCGGCCGTCCAGATCGACCGCATCCGGCGGTGGGTCGAGCCACTCTTCGTCCGCAAGTACGACGGCGTGGCCGCTCGCCTACGGGATCTCGAACAGCTCGCACAGATCGCGGGGGGTTACGACGAGCGCGGCCAGTTCGTCACGGATCTGACGCTCGACCCTCCCAACTCGTCTGGAGACCTGGCGGGTCCGCCGCTCCTCGACGAGGACTATCTGGTGCTCAGCACGATCCATTCGGCCAAGGGCGGTGAGTGGGACGTGGTCCATGTGCTCCACGTGGCCGACGGGATGATCCCGTCGGACATGTCGACGGGGGATGCTGACGAAGTCGACGAGGAACGCCGACTCTTCTACGTGGCTCTAACCCGGGCTCGCGACGATCTGCATCTGTACTTCCCGCTTCGCTACTACCACCGGCCCATGGGGTTGGATGATGCGCACAGCTACGCACAATTGACCAGGTTCCTACCCTCGGACATCAAGCATTTGTTCGAGGAACGTACGGCGCACTCGGAGGTTGTTGAGGATGCCGTCGTACCAGGCAGCGGAGACGCGATCGGTGCAGTCTCGCGGATGCTCGAGGAGCTCTGGTCGACCTAGGTGAAGTCGATCCCGCGCGAGTCCTGCTTGAGCGCGGTGTCCACGGCTGTGGCCGAGGCGAGGACGAACAGCCGCTTCTGGCCCTCGACGGAGCGGTCGATGTCGACGATGTAGTTGTCCGCCGGGGTGAACAGCGCCTTCGCAACCCCCACGAACTTCTTCGTGATGCGAGCGATCTCCCGCTCGTTATCGTCGACGATCGCGAAGTTCCAGGCCCGCCAGTTCTCGGCCCGTATCTGTCCAACAGATTGGCCGCCTGCGGCCTCGAGGTCGAAGCGGATCTTTCCGAACACGTTCTTCTGGACGATCTGGCCGATCTGCTGCCCATTCCCGTCCCGAACGAGGATGCGCGATTTGAAGAACTTGGCTGGGCGGCTGAGCTCGAGGATCTTGGTATCGGCGTCGTCGTAGAGAGCGAAATGATGGGTGAGGAATTGGTCGATCGACGTGATGAACCGGGCGGCCTTGTGGAGGATGGTCTGACCTTCCTGCCGGATGTAGCCAACCTGGTCCCCGTTCTCGTTACGGATCGCGTACTCCTGGGTGACCTCGATGAGCTTCGCCTTCTGGCTCACGATCAAGCGATCGACTGTTAGCAGGTTCGACATGCCGGTCACCTTAATAGCTCCTCGGACGCAGCATCGGCCTCTGCCCTCGCCTCTGTGGCTGCTGCGACGGAGCTTTTCGCTCGCCGTCTGGCATCCTCGGCCACACGTTCGGCCTCGTCGGCCTTGGCCACCAACCGGGCGGCTTTCGCCTCGGCCTCATTCGCCGTGGCGTCGAGCCTGCGAACCTTCCGTTCGAGACTTTCCCGGGCGGCACCACCGTCATCGCCGGCAGTGCCTTCCTCGGGGGGAGGCGCCATCCCGAATAGTCCTTCGAAACCGGAAGGAGCGAGTTCCTTCGTGAGAACCCCGCGGGCTAGTTGGTCGCCCGCCGCTGCCTCCGACGCCGCAGCGAGCAGGGAGTTCTTGATCTTCTCGAGGTGAGGCGCTGGAGCCGAGCCCGCCTCGGTGAGGATCGAAGCGGCCTCTTCGGCCAGCCGCGCCACCAACCGGTTTCGCTCGCCTGCAGCGGTTCGAAGATCCGCTGCATCTCCTCCCTGTAGCGTCTCTTCCTGCGCCGTTCGCAGTCGGTCGCCCGTTCGGATCAGCTCGGCGACCTCGCCCGGCTGCCGTCGTGCGAGTTGGTTGAGGGCCCACACCGCCACGGAAGGCTTGCGCAACGACTTGATCTGGGCCGCCTCCTCCTTCTGTCCCGCGTTCCGGAGGCGCGAGGCCAGCGCGTCACGTTCCTGGACGAACTCGCCTAGCGGTACGGAGTAGAGGGCGGCTGCATCATCCGGCATGGAACATCTATACCGTGTGCCCGGCTCCAGGGGGGTCAGTAAGCGGAGCGTGCCAGCCGCAGGGCCGCTCGCCTAGACAGGCCCGATTCCAGCCGGAGGGTGACATCACCTTCCTGCCACAGCAGCGCGCTGTCGGACATGCGGACGGTCTCTTCGATGACCATGCCGTCCGAGCGGTACAGGTAGAAGAGGTGATCGCCTTCGAGCCACAACCCGCGATGTCCTCGCACCTCGATGCGATCGATCGTCGTGCCATCAGCAGCGAGCTTCCCGATCGTGTTCCGGTCGAGCTCGCCCGTGAACTGGGTGAGCAACGCTCCTGCTCGGGATTCGTAGATCTCAGGGAGCCCGGGGCCGGCGCGGAAGAACGAGGTGACCCGTCCGCCCCGCGGTTCATCGCTCAGATAGATCTCGTCCGGCGGGCCCAGCCTCGGGTCGGCCGGAAGTCGAATCTCGAAGTCGACCGCAGCGCGAGCTTCGGACACTGACACCTGTTCGCCCACATCCATGAACCCGCTCAGGGGGCCGGTCGGCGCTGGCGCCGAGGGGAGCGGAGACTCCGTGACGCGTACCCCGACCCCCCGCAGCCCGAGCAGATCGGCCACTGCATTGCGCGCGGCGGGGGAGAAGGACAGGATGGACAACGCGAGGAGGATCGCAGCCGCCCCCGCGATGGCCACTCGCCACCTGAGGGATGGGGTCCACCGATCGAGGAGACGTCGCTGGGGCACGCTCCCGGATCCGATGACCCTGCGCACGGCCGGTCCCAGGTCGACCGGCGACGGGTACTCGACCGTGCGGGCGAGCCCTCTCAGCTCGCGCTCGAGCTCTGCAACCTGTTCCGGCGCGAGACCTCTACCCATCCCGGGCCTCCACCTCGAGCAGGGTTTCTCCCTCGGGGCCGAGCGCGGCGCGCAGCCGGCCGAGTGCGCGCGAGAGGCGCGACTTGACCGTTCCGGGGCGACAGCCGAGGGTCACGACCATCTCGGCCTCCGATAGATCGAGGAAATAGCGAAGGAAGATCACGGTCCTGTCGGTCTCTCCTAACGTGTTCAGCGCCTCCATCAACGAGCTCGAACGCTCCTTCGAGAGGATCGCGACCTCGGGCGATGGGGCCGCATCGCCCCGAGGTCGGTCCTCCTTCAGGCGCACGGCCACATTCGCTTGCCTGCCCTGCGACCTGATCCTGTTCTTCGCCTCGTTGGTGACGATCCGCAGTAGCCAGGGCTTGAAGGGCGCCTCCCTTCGGAACCTCCCGAGGGCGTAGTACGCCTTCACGAACGCCTGCTGACTTGCGTCCTCCGCCTCTGCGGCCGAACCCGTGATCAGGTAGGCGACGCGCTGAGCTACGGCTCCGTACCTCGACACCAGTTCCTCGTAAGCCCCAACGTCGCCCTCCTGGGCTCGCCGGACCCATTCCGCATCGTCCAGTGGTCGGCCCTCCACGGACACGATTGTCACCCCTAATACGTCGCCGGGTCCGGATAGGTTCCGGGCACAGCAGAATGGGGTCGGTGAGCTCCTCTTGGTTGAAGCCGCTTCTCCTCGTGGGCGTCGTGGTCCCTCTGGTCCTGGCGATCCTGTTGTTCGCCCGGGACCGCTACGACGTGGACGCTCCGCTGACCGACGAAGCGTTCGCAGATCGGGTTCCCGTTCTTCTGGTCCACGGATACGGAGGCGATCCTGCCTCTTTGGGCGCTCTGGAGCGTCTGCTCGAGGGGCGCGGTCGCCGCGTGGTTTCGGTCGCTCTTCCCGGGTCGGGCCGCGGAGACATCGTGGCATCGGCTGGCGCACTCGACGAAGTCATCGCGATGGAAGGCACGCCGTGGGTCGACGTAGTTGGATTCTCGTCAGGAGGCCTTGTTGCGCGCACGCTCGTGCTACAAGAGGGCGACGACGCGAACGTACGGTTCCTGGTATCTCTCGGCACGCCCCACCACGGGACGCGCCTGGCCGGACTCGCCACGGCCTTCGATCCGTCCCTCTGCGCGCGGGCGTGCCGGCAGATGATCCCGGGCTCCCGATTCCTGCGGAAGCTCAACTTTCGCGGCGACGAGCGGCCACGCGCCTCCGTAACGAGCATCTTTAGTGCGGATGACGGTGTCGTGACCCCGCCTAGGTCTGCGCGGCTCAGGTGGGCACAGAACATCCGGATCCAGGATGTGTGCCCCAACGCGCAGGTGCCGCACGCCCGCCTGGTGACCGAACCGGTAGCGATGGGTTTGGTTGTCGCGGCTCTCAACGGAGGGCCAGGCGAGATCGACCCCACCTCGTGTGACGACATCCGGCAGTTAGGTACCGTGCCAGAGAGCTGACCAAGCTTTGCTGGACGATGTCCTCGCAAGGTCTCAGAAGACGTGGTGCACGCACCGCACGCACCGCACGCACCGGGGGTTTGAGAGCGAGCTGTGCAGGGCTAACCGGTCAGGACAGGACGCTAACCGGTCAGGACAGGACGCGTTTCTTGAACCCGGAGATCCCGAGCCATCCAAGGAAGATCAGAAAGCCCACCATTCCCAGGTAGATCGCAGCCACCGGCATGTGCGGGAACTGCGGTGTGAGGGCGGTGCGGAATCCTTCGCTCATGTATACGAGCGGATTCAAGAGGACCGCCCACTTCAACCACGGGATCGGATCGAGTTGCGCCCACGGATAGTAGGTGGCTCCCAGGAAAGTCACCGGAATCACGATGATGCTGAATACGAGCGGGACCTGACGCGGCTCCGCTCGTGTGCCGATGGCGAGCCCGAGCGCCGCTCCGACCGCCGTTGCAAGTGGGAGGAACGTCAGTAGCTCGAGCCAGTTGATGTCGAGGCGCACCGGAGTGGCGGGGATGAACATGGCGAGAGGGAAGACCACCACGGACGCCAGCGCTCCCTGGAGTGCCCCCGACGTGATCTTCTCGATAGCCACCCCCCATACGGGCAAGGGCGCCATCACGCGGTCCTCGATCTCGCGCGTGTAGCCGAACTCCTGCACTAGTGGCAGGGCAACCGCCTGTATCCCCTGGAACACGCAGGCGATGGCCACCACGCCCGGAACCAGCAGACTCGAGAACGCCGTAGCTCCCGCTCCCTGACCGCCGACACCTTGTCCGACCTTCGGGAAGACGTAGGTGAACACGAACACGAACATGAGAGGTTGAGCGATCGTGCGCACGACGAACACACCCATGCTGCGACGAAGCACGGTGAGATCTCGCAGCAACATCCCCCAGAAGGCGTCGATGCTTGCGGAACGCGCGGAGCGGATCTCCGCGAGTCTGGTTGGGACACTCATTCGCGCAGGTCCCTCCCGGTGAGATTGATGAAGACGGACTCGAGGGTGGGCTCGCTAAGAGATAGGTCCTTCACGGTGAACCCGGCCTGTTCCGCATGGTCGACGACACGCGGTAGTACTCCGGCGGAACCCCTGAGATACACCCTTACCGACTCGTCCACTACCGCCGTGTGCGTTGCCCCCTCGAACGAGCGGAGGCAGTCCGCGAGTTTCTCGAGGTCACCGTCTGCCGCCACCCTCACCTCGGTATCGGCTCCGACGGACTCCTTGAGGCGTGTGGGGGAGTCGAGAGCAAGAAGCTTGCCGTGATCCATGATGGCGACGCGGTGACAGAGTTGCTCTGCCTCTTCCATGTAGTGGGTCGTCAACAGGATCGTCTGGCCCGCGGAGTGGAGTTCGGACAGAACGTCCCACAGGGCCAGGCGACTCTGCGGGTCGAGCCCCGCCGTGGGTTCGTCCAAGAACAGGATGCGCGGGCGGTGGACGATGGAGCGCGCCAGCATCACGCGCTGAGCCATGCCGCCGGAAAGAGCATCGATCTCTGCTGCGGCGCGATCGGACAATCGGAATCTTTCCAGGAGCTCGCTTGCACGACCGCGCGCGTCCGGCGCGCTCATGCCGAAGTAGCGCCCGTGGAAGTAGAGGTTGTCCCATACGGAGAGGCTGCGATCCAGGGTGTTCGACTGCGACACGACGCCGATGAGTTGCTTGGCGGCATTCGGGTTCTCGACAACGTCCATCCCACCAACCAGCGCGTCCCCGGAGGTCGGTAGAACGCGCGTGGTGAGCATGCCGACCGTGGTGGTCTTTCCCGCTCCGTTGGGCCCGAGCAGGCCGAAGATCTCCCCTTCGTTCACCGATAGATCCAGGCCGTCCACCGCCCGGATGGCCCCAGCGAACACTTTGGTGAGCGCGCGCGTTTGGATCACCGCGTTCTCGGTGGGTCGAGACGCGGTCGCCTCGGCGGTCTCTACGGCCATTGTCTCCTCGAGTTGTGTCGGATCGTGGCTCGAAAGAACGGAGATTTCATTATCGGGGTTCCCGGGAGTAAGGACTTCCGTGTGGCTCAGACCACTCTCGTATCGGCGCCGGTCTCGTACAAATGACCGATTCCATCCGACGACTTGCGAGGTGTCCATGCCAACCTTCCGTCAGCACTTGACCACCGCATTGATCGCCGCGGCGATCGCTTCTGCTGTTGCCGCAGCGCCCGCGGTAGCGGGACGGATCGCCGACTACGCCAGGAATTCCGACAAGGTCGACGGCCGCCACGCTGTAGGCGCGTGGACGTCCCCGAACAAGCGGGCGTCATCCCTGGTCGCTACCGATAACCAGGGACGGTTGCCGAACGGGATCATCCGCAGCGCTCCCGACGCTCGCCGCCTCCAGGGCTTCGAGGCGAACGATCTAGTGCGGGCGAGTTACAGCGATGCCACCACCTCGATACAGAACTTCGCAGACGGACGGTTCGCGACGGTCCACAGCAAGCGTGTATGGGCGCCGGTGGATGGAATGCTGCTGACCTGGGGCCAGTTCACGGTCGAGCGCGACGCCGATTCGGCCTCGGGCACGGGGGCCGGCGTCGCCACGAGGCTTGCCCTCGATGGTCGACAGACGGGACGCACGCTCTTCACCGAGGTGGCCAGCACGGGAAGGTTCGACGCGAGCGTGGTTCAAGTCATGTCTACCAGCGCGGTTGAGGCAGGAAGCCATCAGCTCGCTCTCGACGTTCGACGAACCTATGGTGCCGCACGGCTCTCTCTGAGGGGAAGAGGAGTGCGGACCCTGTTCGTTCCGTTCGGCAACGACGGGACCGAGGCCGGAGGCTGATCTCGCCCAAGGGCGGCGCGCTTGCTGGCCTGGCTCCAAGCCTGGCTCCGACCTCGAGACCTTCGCTCGAGAGTCGATGAATACCCGGCTGGAGGCTTCGACCGGCCCGCAGGTGGCGCCGCCCAGAAGAGGGAATGTGGTTCGGTCTTTTACTTCTGGCCCCCCGCGACCGAATAATAGAGACATGGCTAGAGTCCTCGTCGTAGAAGATGAACCCTCGATCGTCACCGTGGTCCGGTACCACCTGGAGAACGCTGGCTTCGACGGCCTGTTCGCCAGCGACGCCAGCCACGGCTGGCGCTTGATGGTCTCGGATGTACCCGATGTCGCCGTGGTGGATATCGGCCTTCCCACGGACGACGGATGGGGACTGCTCGAGAAGATGCGCGGGGACGACCGCTTCAAAGATGTCCCCGCGATCGTCCTGACCGGCCGCTCCGCCTCAGAGGTGGGCCAGCGCATCGCCGATCTCAAGTGCGAGTACATGGGGAAACCCTTTGCAGCCACCGCTCTCCTAAGTCGCATCAGCCACCTCATCGATGGGTCGAGCCGGCAACCGGATGGAGTGGCTCCTCGCTCTGACTCGATCAGGGTCGAGCTGGTGTCCATCGGGGTCGTTCTTCTCCTGGACGGCTATCGGATCGAGGGGCAGGTCTACCTGCCTCCGGAGCTGGGCAGGTTCTCCGACGCGTGGGAGTCCGTGATGCGCGATCACCGGCATTTCGTGCCCGTCACCGATGCCCGGGTCACGACCCCCGATGGTTCCCACGCCATCGCAGGACCGGCGTTCATCGAGGTGCGCAAGGAAGACGTGCGTGCGGTGTTCCCCATGGACGTCTTCCCGGGCTAACCCCGCGGACTAGTCATTCCGGACTAGAGGTTACCCCGGGGTCCACGCCCGGACGGTCCGAGGTGAAGAAGCCGGTGCTGGCCGAGAACGCCATTCTCAGGGGGTGAGATTCACTCCGTCGGGGGATTTCGAGTGACTTCAGCAAAAAAGGGGTGCTGCCGATAACCAGGCAACGACTAGCTCAAAAGGACTAGTCATCCCGAGCCCAAGAGGACGAGATGAGCACCTCGGCGCACCGGCTTATAGACCTCCAGGCACCCCCACGTAGGGACCTGAAGGCCGTCGTCACCGATCAATTGGGCCAGATCCTCGAGCAGCGGTCCCTTCGTTTCGCCATCCTCGGGATGCTGCTGGTGGCCGCATCGTTGATGGCCCTGGTGCCGACGCCTATGGGCGTCGATACCGGCTGGATGTTCCTCGTCCCGGTTGCGATAGCCGCACTGGCCACGGGCTTCAAGGAGGGCATGTTCGTAGCCGCCTTGGCCTCCATTCTCTCGGCCTTGTTCACGACGATGGTCGCCGGCGAGGTATCGCAGGGCCTCATCGTCGGCGTCGTTGTCGCTCGGTTCGTCGTCTACGGCAGCACGGCCGGCATCCTCGGAGCGTTCGCCGAGGCGCACCAGGCCGTGCAGTCGAATCTCCGCCGTCTGGCCTCGATCGATCCCTTGACCAAGGTCGGCAACGTCATGGCACTCCGCCATCATGCTTCCGAGCTCGAGGTGTCCGGCACGGACTTTTCCGTCCTCGTCTTCGATGTGGATCACCTCAAGACGATCAACGACACCTACGGACACCAGGCGGGCTCCGCGGCCATCCAGTTGGTTGCCAACAAGCTGCGCGGCGTCGTGCGGGGCTCGGACCACGTGGCGCGCTACGGCGGCGATGAGTTCGTGGTCATCCTGAAGGAGGCCAACCGCGGCGGCGCCCAAACGGTGATACGCCGTCTCCGCGAACTGCTTGCCGACGAGGATCTCACTGGCGCCCCCGGCGCCCAGGTCCAAGTCAGCGCCGGGATAGCCGTGTTCGGCGGCGACGGTTCCAACTTCGAAGAATTGCTGCTTTCAGCAGACATAGCGATGTATTCCGACAAGCGGGCCCGCAAGGCCCTCCGGTATGCCCCCCCGGTAGCTTCCTAGGTCCGCTTGGCACAGCAAAGGGGGAGCGGAGCCATCCGCTCCCCCTTCCCCTTGTCCCGAGTTTCTCCCTGACGTCGCGATCCCGCCGGGTCGGGCCGGTACCATCCCCGCCATGAGCGAGACGATTCCGGGACTTCCTCTAGAGGGCACGATCCTCGAGACGCTGGGGATCCGCCCGGTGGTCGCCGAGACGGACCTGGTCGTCCTCGAGATGGATGTGGATCACACTGTCCATCAGCCGATGGGGCTTCTACATGGCGGAGCATCCGCAGTGATCGCAGAGACCGCCGCGTCCATAGGGGCATTTCTCAACTGCGATCCGGCGACCCAGTACGCCGTCGGGATCGAGCTGAACATCAGCCACCTTCGCGCCAAGAAAGATGGGACGCTGACGGCGACGGCAACACCGGTGCGCAAGGGCCGGACCCTTCAGGTATGGGGCATCGAGCTCGTCGGTGAAGACCAGCAACCGATAGCAACCGCCCGGTGCACCATTGCGGTGCGAACGTGGGATCGATAGGGGAGGCATGTCATGTATGAGCGCATAGTGGTGGGCACCGACCTGTCTCGAACCGCCCGCGTCGCTACGGATCGCGCCGCCCACTTGGCCCCGCGCATCGAGGCCGAGTTGGTTCTGGTCTATGCCGGCGACGATCCTTCCGGCGACGTGGAGGCACTTGCGAAGGAGTATGGCGGGCGGGCCATCGTCCAGCGCGGCAACCCGGCGGATGTTCTGCTCGATCACGCCCAGGGCAAGGACGATCTACTCGTTGTCGGTAGCGTCGGCATGAGCGGCCCGCGGCGGCTCATGCTCGGCAACATCCCGAACAAGGTGAGCCACCACGCCGAGACCGACCTTCTCATCGTCAAGAGCGACGATCCTTCGAGAGCCAGGAATGACGATTACAAGAAGGTGTTGGTGGGGACCGACGGATCGCCGACGGCGATGCGTGCCGTCGAAGCGGGAGTCGGGTTCTCGGATGCGGTTGGGGCCGAGATCACGATCGTCACTGCCTATCAACCCCCCACCCACGACGAGCTTGCGCGAATGAAGGCGAGTCCGGACGATCCCTACGCGCAATGGGATGCGCCGCGCGAAGACGAGACCACGCCCCAGGAGTTCCGCTGGCGGATACCGGGAGCTGCCCAAGCCCAAGATGTGCTCGAGAGGGCCGCAGATCGCGCTTCGGGATTGGGCGTGAAGGCCGAGATACGGTCCGTCGAGGGTCACGCAGCGGAGCAGTTGCTTTCGATCGCCGAGAACGAAGACTTCGACGTGATCATCGTAGGTAGCGTCGGGATGACGGGACACAAGCGATTCATGCTTGGGAACGTTCCGCATCACGTTTCGCACCACTCACCGATAGATGTGCTCATCCTCCGAACGGCATGATGAAGGAGAACATGTGACGAGTACTTATCGAGCGCTCATCGTGTCCGCTCATCCGGACGATATCGAATTCGGTTGCGCTGGCACCGTTGCCAAGTGGGTTTCAGAGGGAGCCGATGTCACCTACTGCATCGTCACCGATGGGTCGACGGGAACGCAAGATCGCGACCTCATGGGCGCGCGCCTGAACACGATCCGTAAGGAGGAGGCGCAGCGGGCGGCAGAGATCGTCGGAGTGAAGGAGATCGTGTGGCTCGACTATCCGGATGGGTACGTTGAGTACACGCTTGACCTGCGCCGCGAGATCGCTCGCGTCTTCCGGAGGTACCAGCCCCATCGGTTCGTTGTCATGGACACCGCGGCGACGATCGAGAATCGGTTCATCAACCACCCGGACCACCGCGCTGTGGGCCACGCTTCCCTAGACGTTACGCTTACCGCCGGTACTACTCCGGGACACTTCCCCGAGCTGCTCGACGAGGATCTCGAGCCCTGGCGAGGGCTTAGCGAGGTATGGATCATGGGGCCCGCGCCCGAGTCGGTCGCGGTCGACATCTCCAAGACGATCGATCTGAAGCTCAAAGCCCTTGCGTGCCACGAGAGCCAGCTCGGCCCCGCCTCGAAGGAGATCGAGGCCAGGATCCGCGAGTGGGCCGCCGATCTGGGCAAGCCGCACGGCTTCAGCTACGCAGAGACGTTCAAGGTCATAGCCCAGGGCCCCGGCTTCCACCCCGGCGAACAGGAGGAAGGGATCTCCGACCTCAGCAAGGCCCCCACGGATCCCCGTTCCAACAAACCCCCCGCTCAATCCGCGGAGTAGGTCTGATTTCGCCTTGAGCCCGAGGGGTCTGGGTGGGAGTAGGTCGCCTGGGCGACCGATCCCCCAGTGGGTGCCGCAGGTCGGCAAGGAATGCGGCCGGTAAGCAAGGGCTGTGGTCAGCAGCCCGCCGCGGGCGGGCATAAGAGCGCGGAACATCTTCGGTGCGCCGAAGGTTTTAGGGGGTGTGAGCAGGGAAGATGCCCGAAAACAGTCTGTTGGTTAGGGCGCCCTAATGCTAGACTGGCCGTTCCGTTGAAAGTCCTTCCCCAAGGGGGGTTCCGCAGTGTCAACCGAAGCTGAAGACCTGAAGGTCCAGCAAGAGAACGAGGACGTACGGGCCCTCAAAGGCCAGTACAAGTACGGCTGGCACGACGCGACTTCGTACGACGAGAAGCCTCGGAAGGGTGTGTCCCACGACGTCATCGACATGATGAGCGATCGGAAGGACGAGCCCGACTGGATGCGGAAATTCCGACACAAGTCTCTCGACGTCTTCTACAGGAAGCAGATGCCAGCGTGGGGCGCCGATCTGTCGGGGATCGACTTCGACGACATCTACTACTACATCAAGCCGATGAGCCAGGTGAATTCTTGGGACGACATGCCCGAGGACATCAAGGCCACCTGGGACAAGCTCGGTATCCCCGAAGCCGAGAAGAACTACCTCGGCGGAGTAACCGCACAGTACGAATCCGAGGTCGTGTACCACAAGACGAAGGTTGAGCTCGAGCGGCGCGGGATCCTGTTCACCGACATGGACACGGCCCTGCGCGAGCACGAAGACCTCGTCAAGCAGTACTTCGGAACGGTGATCCCACCCGCTGACAACAAATTCTCGGCCCTCAATTCCGCCGTGTGGTCCGGCGGCTCGTTCATCTACGTCCCACCGGGGGTTGAGGTCGAGATCCCTCTCCAGGCCTACTTCAGGATCAACCAGGAGAACATGGGCCAATTCGAACGGACGCTGATCGTGGTGGACGAGGATTCATGGGTCCACTACGTCGAGGGTTGTTCGGCGCCGGTGTACTCGAGCGACTCGCTGCACTCCGCGGTCGTCGAGATCATCATCAAGCCCCGCGGCAGATGCCGTTACACGACGATCCAGAACTGGTCGAACAACGTCTACAACCTCGTGACGAAGCGGGCCGCTGCCTACGAAGACGGCATCATGGAATGGGTCGACGGCAACCTCGGATCGAAGGTCACCATGAAGTACCCCAGCGTTTACCTGCTGGGGGAGCGCGCTCGCGGAGAGGTCCTGTCCATCGCCTACGCAGGCTCTGGACAACATCAGGACGCAGGCGGCAAGGTCGTTCATGCGGCGCCCAACACGTCCTCGGCCATCACATCGAAATCGATCAGCAAGGATGGTGGACGGGCCGGATACCGCGGCCTGGTGCGCATCGAAGAGGGCGCTGCACGCTCGAAGAGCCACGTGATCTGCGATGCATTGATCCTCGACGAGGATTCCCGCTCCGACACATATCCCTATATCGAGATCGAGGAGGAGTCCGCGGCCGTCAGCCACGAGGCCACGGTGTCCAAGGTCTCGGACGAGCAACTCTTCTACCTGATGAGCCGGGGACTCTCCGAGTCCGAGGCGATGCAGATGATCGTTCGAGGCTTCATCGAGCCGATCACGCGAGAGCTTCCTATGGAATATGCGGTCGAGCTTCAACGCCTGGTCGAGCTCCAGATGGAGGGCTCGGTCGGATAATTCGACTCACGTCAACAAGAAAAGGGGAGCATTGCTTCCCGGGCAGCTGCCCCCTATGCGTTCCCGAAGTCCTCTAGCGGAGCGGCGAGCCGCCCGAACAGTTCGGCCCAGCTCCGGTTGATGACCTTTGAGAAGTCCTGCTCGAGGATCGAGAAGTGCTCGTGTATGACCAGGGCGAGCTCCTGCGCCCGTCCCTCTCGCATGGCCTCGAGTTGACGGGTGTGGATGTCCAACGTCAGCTGATCGTCCGAACGACCTCCTTTGTACGTATCCCTGATGGGAGCCATCTGTGCCCCGACCTCGCCCATCGCGCTCTGGAGAGACTGGTTGTGACACGCGCGAATGACTGCCCGGTGGAACATGGCATCGATCTCCATGACTGCGGACCGATCGCCGATGTTCTCTCCAAGCAGCTTTACGGTTCGCTCGATCGCTGAGAAGTCCTCTGGGGTTCCGAACTGCATCGTCACGAATGTGATCGATCCTTCGAGGACTCGCCGGGCCCTCAGGATGTCCACCACCGCTTCCTCCTCGAGCGCAACGCTGCGAGAGATCGCAACGGCCGGGATCACTTCCGAGGTGACGAAGATGCCGCCGCCCTTACCGGCGCGTACCTGGATCAATCCTGCGTGTTGAAGAACGCGCAGAGCCTGGCGCAGGGTGGGCCGAGAGATCCCCAGTTGAGCGGCGAGCTCGGTTTCGTTGGGAACGCGGTCTCCGGCCGTCAGCCCACTGCGCTCGATGCCTTCGACGATTTTCCGGATAGCCGCTTCGAAGGTTTTTGTCGTGCGTATGGGCTCTACTGAGAAGTCGAGGTCTGAGCGCATGTCCGTACCGTAACGGTCGAAGGGCCGGTTGATGAGGCGTACCGGCAAAGTTCGACGGGATCGATACCGATTCCTCCCGGAGGTTGCTCCTAGCTCCCAGACAAGGAAGTCAAGCAACACCTTTGTCCGTTTACCTGCAAGTTGGGTGTTGGCTTCTCGCATCCGAGACGGGATTGATCGGGGAGCCTCGGCCTGGTCCTACCGTTTGCGGAATCTCCTGCCCCTTAGCACCGGCGCTTCGAAGGTCCGCGATCACACCGCATATTCTCGAGCCAGCGATGTCAACTCCAACCTCGAGAACGTCCTACAGAACGGACGCAACAGCAACACGTTCGACATCAAGTAGCTTACCCGCTTCTGTCGACGTGGCGGTTGTTGGCGCCGGGGTCATGGGCGCCGCAACCGCCCGCGCACTCGTCCGCTCAGGTGTTTCCGTTGCGCTCTTGGAACGGTTCCGGATCGGCCACAAAAGAGGTTCGAGCCATGGCAGATCGCGGATCTTCAGGCTCTCGTATCCAGACGAGATGTACGTGCGGATGGCGCAAGAGGCGCTTGAATCGTGGCGCGCTCTCGAGCATGACTCGGGCGAGCAGCTCATGGTCACGACCGGGGGACTTGATCTCGGCCGCCGCATCGAGGACAACGCGTCGGCGCTGGCGGCTTGCTCTGCAGCCTTCGACATGGTCGATCCGGCTGAGGCTAGGAACCGGTTCCCGCTCCTTTCGCTGCCCGAGGGGTCGACGCCCCTATTCCAACCGGATTCCGGCATCGTGAACGCAGACGCGACGGTGTCGGCCTGCGCTCGCCTCGCGGCAAGGGCTGGGGCGACCGTGGTCGAAGAGGCGAGGGTCCTGCATCTCAAACCGGAAGGCGATCGCGTGCATGTGCAGACCGAGGGCAGCGGCGTGATAGCGAACGTCGTTGTGGTGACTGCCGGGGCGTGGGCGAAGACCCTTCTCGAGGATGTCGGAGTGCACCTTCCCGTGCGTCCTACGCGCGAAACGATCGCCTACTTCGATCTCGATGGGCCGTTGACGCCGACCCTCGTGGAATGGGGAGATCCATCGATCTACTCGCTTCCCAGCCCGGGCCAGGGCATCAAGGTGGGTCAACACATCGCCGGGCCCTTGACCAACCCGGATGAAGCGGGGCGGGTGGACCAGGAGTCAGTCGAGACGATCAGTCGGTGGGTGACGGAGCGCTACCCAACCGCAGCGCCCCGACCGCATCACGCCGAGACCTGTATCTACACGAACACCGAAGACGAGCACTTCATCCTCGAGCGACACGGTCAGATCATCGTCGGGTCCCCGTGTAGCGGTCACGGCTTCAAGTTCGCCCCCCTGATCGGCGAGCGACTGGCGGCGCTGGCCCTCGATTGAGGGAGTGGCCCCCAGGACCCACAGGCCGGCCGCAACGGCGATCGCCGCCAGCCCTGCGGGGGCCTCGGAAGGAAGCATCGCATCGTCGCGTTTATGCCTCGTGAGCAGGGTAAACGCGTCCAACGACGGCTGGAGTTAGGCAACCCTAACTGGTAGGATCGTGAATCCGTTCACAAGCGCTGGAGTTCCATCACCGATGCCACAGATGCTGAATCGAGACGCGGCCGAGAGGCTCTCCCATGAGCTCGACGAGCCCGGCTGGCTGACCGAGCGCCGGCTACAGGCCTACGACGTCTTCGAGAAGCTCGATTTCCCCGACCCGAAGGGCGAGGAATGGCGGTACGTGGACGTCCGGGGCTTCGAGTTCGACGGTTTCAGCGCCCCCGAGGGCCGTGTGCGCGTGCCCGAACTGCCCCCAGAGCTGAGCGACAG
>JALZOM010000197.1 GCA_030913945.1 Actinomycetota bacterium | reverse complement strand
CCCTGATCTCGGGCGAGAATGGAGGCGACGTCCATTCGTCGACGGGGTCCGGCGACTGCACATCGTAGTGGCCGTAGATGAGAACGGTGGGAGCCGAAGGGTCGCGGGCTCGAAGCTCACCTGCGACGAGGGGATTGCCGACGTCCGCCACGACCTCCGCGTCGCCGCGGGAACCCTCGATCTTGTCGCGGAGCCATTCCGCCGCAGCCATGAGGTCGGTCGGGTCCCCGCTTCCCGACGAGATAGAAGGGATCCGGATGTAATCGAACAGTTCGTCCAGCAGGTGCTGGGATGGAGCGCTCAATCGCGATCCCGACGGGTCTCGGCGTCGCTTGGATCCGCGACCACGTTCCTGAGCTCCTGCGCTCGGCTCCTCAGGTCCTTGAAATATTCCGTACCCGTGATCTCGGCCACCTTGCGTTTCTGCCGGCCCTCGTCGATCTCGATCTTTAGTTCGCGCAGCTGTTTGTGCAACCGTTCCTCACGCGCCCTGACCTCCGATGCCATTCGCTGGAACGTCCGCGCCAGTTGGCCCAGCGCGTCGTCACGCCCGGCCACGCCCTCCAACTCCAGGGGATCGAACTCGTTCGCCTCGACGGCGGTGGCCGCATCGATCACCAGCCCGACCTGTTCGAGGTACTCGAGCTCGAGATCGCGGAGCCGCTTGCCGGTGAGCGACGACTTGAGACGCGCCCTCAGGATCGCCGCATCGAAGGGCTTGGGGAGGTAGTCGGTCGCGCCCATCTCGATGCATCGGACGACGCTCTCGAGGTCGTCCACCCCGGAGATCATGATCACGGGCAGATGGCCGAGCGACTCGTCCCGCTTGATGCGCTCGAGCGTCTCGTAGCCATCCATCTCCGGCATCACCACGTCCAGGAGGACCGCGTCGAAGCTTTCTCCTTCGGCGCCGAGCGTCTCCAGGGCCTCGGTGCCCGTGCCCGCGTCGACCACTTCGTACCCCTGCGTCTCCACCGCCCTGCGCAGGAGCTTGCGGCTCAACGAGTCGTCATCTACGACCAAGATCCGTTCGGGCGCCGGCGTCATCCGGATCCTTTTAACGGCGAGATGCGCACTTCGGAGTGGGCGCCATCGAGGGTCACCCTCGCACTTCCGAGGGGAGCCTCGACGCGACGCTCCCCGTCCGTATCCGACACCACCTCGACCGACGAGGGGATGGCTTCCGAATCCCCCTCGGCGGTCACGCCGTGGACCCAGACCCTGAGCTCGCGCGCGGCGGTCGGCGGGAGGTCCACCGACAGCAACCGGAGCTGAGTGAAGCGATCGATCTCGCCCCCTGGTCCATTCATGGAACGCTCCTTGCCATCCTCCGCGATGCGCGCGTCGACCGCTGTGGGCTTCCCGTCCACGAGTACCGCGAACTCACCTCGCCCAGACGGTTCGCGTCGAAGCTCGATGACCGCCTGGAGGTCGAAGGCCCCTCGTTGCATCGCCGCCCACGTTAGGCCCACGATCAGCGCGGCCACGAGCGCAGCGGCGACGCGTTCCAGCGGTTCTTGCCAGATCACGAAGCCCTGCACCAGCAATCCGACGAAGAAAGGAAGCGCGATCATCGCCATCGCCGCGGGTCCGCGAAGCAACCGCACCCAGGACCCCGGCATGCGGTCACCCCGTCGGCGGCTCGCCGCCAGCAACAACATCGGGAAGATCCCCGCCAGCAACGGCACCGCAAGGGTGCCGATCAGCGCCAGCGGGTCCGTGAACGTCGCTCGGTCCGCCAGCAGAAGCCCTTCAGCGACCAAGAAGACGACTATGGTCGGCGCCAGCGCCAGGAGCGATGCGGCTGGCCGCTTCATCCGCGTCGGGAGCCACTCCCTGATCTGATTCGCCATCCCGAGAGAGACGTATATCGAAGCCAGGCCCACGGCCAGCAACACGTAGACGCCTCCAAGGACGGTCACCGCGGGTCCCGCGATCTCGGCCAACGGCTCGAGGGCTGTCCCGTCATGACCGCTCAGCTCCGGGGCCGATACGGCGCCCTGTATCGCGACGAGCGCGAAGCAGTAGAGCACGATGATGGTCGCCATCGCCGCCATGCTCCCCCGCAACAGCCCCCTGCCGCTCGGCTCGCGTTCCAAGACGAGCTTCGCCACCAATCCGACCGATGTGTGACCGAAGTACGCCATGATCACGACGCCGAAGGCGAGCCCGATCGCTGCCACGTTGGCAGGATCGCTGCCCACGAATGGGATCCGCATGAACGAGAGATTGTCGGGGTCCACCCGCGTGAATGCGATGAGGGAGATCGCAGCGATCAACAGAACGTTGACTGCTCCGACGACCAATGCCGAAGCTACGGTGGCGTTCAGATCGCGCCGTAGGAAGATCAGATTCACGAGGAAGAGCAAGGCGACCCAGATCGCGGGATCCGATCCGGTAGCGCTCGAAAGGGGGGCAGCGAACGCGATCAGGTAGGTCATGAAGATGACGACGTTGAAGGCGAACAGCGTCACCGTGATCGCTAACGTTCCGCTCCGTCCCAGGAGGCTCTCCGCCAAGCGCCCGAAGAATGCCGCTCCGTACCGCATCTGTCCGTTCCGAGTGATGGCTTCGACCAGGCCCCCCATCGTCACTAGGTTCAGGAGGCCGGCGACGACGAGGAAGGTGATGCCGGGCAGGGGTCCGATCCCGGCCAACGCGATCGGCAGAGCGAGTATCCCCGCGCCCACCGCCTCGGTGAGCGTCAGCGCGTAGGCGGTCCAGAACGGGGGCAGCTCCTCGAAGCTCCGGACGAGCCCCGTCCTCGCCCACCTGAAACGCTCCCGCGCATCGAGATCGTCCGCGTAGATCTCGTCTAGCTCCTCACCATGCAGGCGCTTGTAGGCGGCGCGCACGTCCGGTTCGTCGAGACCAAGCGCCGCCCTCAGTCGAGGCGTCCGTTCCCGCGTGAACGTGTACTTGCGCCCCAACAACCGGGCGACGGAGGCACGGAGATCAGGCGCTCGGGGCGCAACGTCGGCCCACTTCGGCGCGAAGCGCTCTAGATCCTGGATCGTCGGATGAAGTGGGAGCTCCCGCGCTCCGGCGAGCGCATCGAGGAACGCGCGTTCGCGGTTCGCCGAGCTGCGTTCGGTCTCGTGCACGGCCATCGCCCGCCGGGAACGCACGACGAGATGGGCTGCGCGCGCCTCGATCGCGAACAGAACCGTGCTGGCGCGTCGGGCCGGCATGCCGCCGAGAAGCTCGGAGCGGGAGAAGAGCGGCTCGTCAGACGACATGAGGCACGCCGTCGATCCTGGCTGCTATCCCCCGATACAAATCGGTCAGTGGATGATCCGGATTACGCAGGACGAATATCCCTTCGCTGGCTAGTCGCATCAGGTCGTCCGAGTGGGGGATGACGGCAGCGATGGGACAACCGTAAGCCTCCTCAATGCGGGCCGAGACCGCTTGCGGATCGAGATCGGTCGGGGCCTTGTTGACGACCATGAAGATGCTGGGAACTTCCAACTCCTTGGCGACACGGGCCGTGATGCCGGTTCCTTCGTAGTCCTGTCGATCGGGTCGCATCACGATCAGCAGAACGGTCGAGATCACCAACGCCAACAGCGTCTCCTCGTTCAGTCCCGGATGCGTATCGATGAGCAGCACGTCGAGCTCGAGCTCCTGCACAAGCTGGCGGACGCCCGCGGTCAGAAGCTGAGCGTCGTAACCCTCGCGCAGCACGCGGGTGATCTCGCCCGGCTGCATGCTGGACGGGATCAGGTAGATACGCCCGTCTACCGGAGCGTCGAGCGAGTCGGTCACATCGTGGGCGATCTCGGTGATCGGTTTTCCGTGCCACAAGAAGTCGTTGAGGGATGCCGTGACCTCGTCTCCTCTGAGCCCGAAGAGGTTGTGGATACCCGGGCTCTGGATGTCCGCGTCCAACACGCCCACCCGGCGGCCAAGCGAAGCAAGCATCGTGGAGACGTTCGCCGTCGTATTCGACTTTCCGGTCCCGCCCCGAAACGAGTGGATCGAAACGATCGTGGTCACGGCCGACATCCTCCTATATCTGCGCAAGGGCGGAAAGGGCCGGAAAGGTCTGGTTTCGAAGCAACCTCTGCGGTTCAATCACTCAATGTCAGAAACAACGAGGGCTCAGATCGTTCAAGACGCCCTGTATCGCATCGCCGAGCTCGCGAGCGCGGCCAAGGACATGGAGGGGTTCTACACGTCCCTGCACGCGATCGTCGGCGAGCTGATGTATGCGAACAACTTCTACATCGTGCTCTACGACGAAGAGCGCAACGCGATGAACTATCCCTTCTACAGGGATGAGGTCGACTTCGACGTCCCCGATCCACGAGCCTGGGAAGAGCTGGGGACGGGACAGGCACGCGGCATTACGTCATACGTCATCCGAACCGGGAAACCCCTCCTCGGCGACATGCAGGACCTCCGGGAGCTGGAGAGGCAAGGCGAGATGCAGTTAATCGGCGCGGAGTCGAAGGATTGGCTCGGCGTCCCTCTTCACTCCGAAGGTCGACCTATCGGCGCCATCGTCGTGCAGGCCTACGACCGGGTGCGGCACTCGGAAGCCGACAAGGAGCTATTGAGCTTCGTCGCACAGCACGTGGGGGCCGCCCTCTCTCGCGCACGGGCGATCGAGGAGACCCGACAACGGAACGCCGAGCTTGCGATTATCAACAGCATCCAACAGGGCCTTGCCGCCCAACTGG
>JALZOM010000186.1 GCA_030913945.1 Actinomycetota bacterium | reverse complement strand
GAACAGGACGTCTATCGCGTATCCCATCCCGAAGGTGTGGACCTGACGCGCGCCGACGATCACAAGCGCTTGGCCCTCAGAGAGGCGGCATGTGCCCAAGAGGCCGCGCACCTTCTCGGACGCCCGAATCGCCCAGACGACCGAGTCGGCGATGGGACGCCCGTCGGAGAGGAAGAGGGCGTCAGTCACCTGGAGTAAGTTACGGCGCGAAAGCGGGCAGGACTGGGGATGGCATCACACACTGAAGGAGGACCATCGTGCAGAAGTGGGAGTACGCAACCGTTCCGCTCATCTCGCATGCGCTGCAAGAGATCCTCAACCAGTGGGGCGAGGAGGGTTGGGAGCTCATCCAGGTGATCGAGAGCTCGGCCACCGGAACCACGGCTTACCTCAAGCGACCCAAGGGCGGCGAACCGCCGGCGACCGACTAGGTCAAACGTCCGGGCGCACCCACAGCCCCGAGCGGCCCCCACTCTTCCGTAAGAGCCTGATGTCGGTCACCTCGACCCCGCGCTCGGTTCCCTTCACCATGTCGTAGATGGTCAGGCCCGCCACGGCCACCGCAGTCAGGGCCTCCATCTCGACCCCGGTTCTCTCGGTCGTGCGGACCCTGGCGATGACCTCGATCCCGTCCCCGACCGGCTCCAGCGTCACGTCCACCGCCCCCAGGGGAAGTGGATGGCACAGGGGAATGAGCTCCGCGGTCTTCTTCGCCGCCATGATCCCGGCGATGCGCGCCACCTCCAGAGCGTCCCCCTTCTCGAGCTTGCGTTCGAGAACCAGATCCCGGGTGGCGGATGACATGCGGACCACAGCTCCGGCGGTCGCCTCGCGAACCGTGACCTCCTTGCCCGTCACATCCACCATGCGGGCCTCGGATTCGGGATGACGATCGGTCATGCCTCGACCTCCGGAAGCTTCCACACCTCGACGACCACGCTCGATCCGGCCTTCAGCTCGGACTCCTCGCGCTCGAAGCGCGCGAGGCCACTGCACTCGACGAGACTGGATTGCACGTGAGAGCCCTGGCCGCCGGTAGGGGCTGCGAACCATTCTCCGCCGTCAAGGCGTAGCCGAACCCGCACGAAGTGCAGCCGCCCGGGGCTCTTGTGGATCGTCTCGGTCAGACGGGCTTCGATAGTGGGGCGCAAGAGGAAGCGGCACCCTCTCATCTTGCGGATCGCAGGTCGAACAAACTGCTCGAAGCCCACGTGGATCGACACCGGGTTCCCAGGTAGTCCGAGAAAGGGTGTCGACTCGACCGAGCCCAGGACCACCGGTTTCCCCGGCTGCATCGCGACCCTCCACAGATCGATACGCCCCAGCTCTTCCACTACCTCTTTCACGAAATCGTACCGGCCGACCGCGACCCCGCCGGAGGAGATCACGAGATCGGCCAACTCCGAAGCTCGACGGAACTCGGCCACGACCGCCTCGCGCTGGTCCGGGATCGGAGGGAACGGGATCGCCGCGCCTCCAGCCTCGGTGACGAGCGTTCGAAGGGCCACGGAGTTCGAATCACGGATATGGCCGGGCCCTGGAGTTGCTTCCGGAGGTACCAGCTCATCCCCGGTGACGAGGACCGCGACGCGGGGGCGCTCGCGGACGCGCAGCGGGGACATGCCGGTGCTGGCGAGCAAGGCGAGTTCGCCGGGCCCCAGCTCGATGCCGGCTCTCACGAGGACGTCGCCTGCGGCGAGGTCGTCGCCCGCGGGGCGCACGTGCCGGCCCGGCGCCGTGGGGGCCGCCACCGATACACGCTCACCGGACTCTTCGGTGTCCTCGACGGGCACGATCGCGTCCGCTCCCTCGGGGACCGGCGCCCCGGTCATGATGCGTATCGCGGTCCCCGGCAGGACCTTCTGGTCCGCGGGCTGGCCCGCCTTGACCTCTCCCGCGAGCTCCAGCACGACGGGATCTGAACCGCCGGCGGTCGCGACGTCTGCGGCGATGACCGCGTACCCGTCCATCGCAGAGTTGTCGAAACGAGGAAGCGGGTGCGATGCGCGCAGGTCGTCGGCCACAACCTTCCCCAGCGCGTCCCCAACAAGCGATTCCACCGGCTCGATCGGATGGATCGACTCGAGCACGCGCGCTCGTGCCTCGTCGACGGTCAGCATCGTCAAGCGAGACGCTGGGCGAGCTGGGAAACGTACTCGGACACTGCCTTCGAGAGATCGTTCCGCCTGAGGGCAAGCTCGATCGTCGCCTTCAGGTAATCGACCTTCTTGCCCACGTCGAACATCGGGCCCTCGTGGATGTACGCGTAAACATCTTCTGATTGGGCGAGAACCTTTATGGCGTCGGTCAGCTGGATCTCGTTGCCGACACCGCGCTCGGTCCGATCGAGAGCGTCGAAGATCCCGGGCGACAGGACGTACCTGCCGCGCGAACCAAGATCGGAAGGAGCCTCCTCCGGCGATGGCTTCTCGACCATGTCGGTCATCCGCACGATCCCCGGTTCGATCTCATCTCCGGACACGACGCCATATCTAGAGATCGCTTCCTTCGGAACCCTCTGCACGGCCACAACGCTGCCGCCGAGTCGCTCGTAGACTTCGATCATCCGTTCGATGAGGGGAGCCTCCCCGTCGCGCGGTTCCGGGACGATCTCGTCACCGACCATCACGACGCATGGTTCGTCACCGACGTGGGCCCTCGCAACCGCCACTGCGTGTCCGAAGCCCAGAGGTTCCTTCTGCCGGACGAAGAAGATATCTGCCAGCCCGGCTATGCG